>CAMWTG010000063.1 GCA_947177115.1 uncultured Clostridia bacterium | reverse complement strand
GTCCAGGCCCCAGGGCACGATGCTGTCGCCGAATTTATCCTTCACAGCCTGACAGGCGGTAAGGACCTCGTCCCAGGTGGCAGGGGGAGCGGAGACGCCGGCCTCGCTCAGCAGGTCCATGTTGCAGAACAGGGAGCGGCAGGAGGCCAGGATGGGCAGGGCCCACACGGTGCCGTCAATGGCGTTGGACTCCCAGAAGCTGGGGATGATCTTGGCCTTGACTTCGGCGGAGGTGTAGTCCTCGGCCTTCATCAGCAGATCGTCGTTGACGTAGTCGGCAAAGCCGCTGATGTTCAGGATGTCGGGCTGCTGCTTGGACTGGATGCGGGTGGAGACCACGGAGTAGATGTCGTTCCAGGAGACGATCTCGATGGTCAGATCCACGTCCTTGTTGGCGGCCTCGAAATCCTTCTCGAACTGGGTCCACCACGCCTGGGTGTAGTTGCCGTACTGGGAGATGATGACGTTCAGCTCGGTCTTTCCGCCATCGGATCCATCGGATCCGTTGCCTCCGCCGGACCCGTTGCCTCCGCAGGCGGCTAAGGACAGGGCCATCACCATGGCCAGCAGCAATGCAAGAGCTCTCTTCTTCATTTCTTGTTCCTCCTCAAACGAAATAGAAAAAGCGCCTGTTCGCGGGAATCGGGAATGCCTGCGGGCAGTGCGCAATTTCATACTTTATTGTAGCAGGTTCACGAACAAAAAATAGGAATCAGCGTTCTGAATATAGCAAAATCGTACACTGTCAGAAAAATTGTACGAATCGCAGAAAATCACTGGGAGAATTTTGGCATTATTACTAAAAATTCAGCCGTTATGCCGCCACTTTTTCCGAAAGTCTCTGGGGGTGAGGCCGGTCACCGTCCGGAAGACCCGGGAGAAGTAGTTGTAGTCGCTGATCCCCACCTCCTCGGCCACGGAGGAAATGGGCAGATCGCTGCGCAGCAGCAGGGACTTGGCTGCGCTGATGCGCCGCTGGGCAATGAGGTGGGACAGGGTCTCCCCGCCGGACAGCTCCTTGGCCAGGCGGCACAGCTTGGTCCGTCCGATGTGCAGCTCCCCGGAGATGCTCTCCAGGGAGAGTTTCTCCATGTAATGCTCGTCCAGATACCGCTCCAGCTTCTGCAGGTCTGTTTGCTCTGTGGCCAGAATCATTCCCTTCAGCTGGATGTACGCGGCCAGAGCCTCCAAAAGCTCGGAGTAGGCTTTCAGCTCTGCGGCGGAGTACTGCCGGAACCGGAAAAAAGCGTCCTTCAGCGTATCCGGTCCGTTTGGATACCAGTCCATCCGGGCACGGGCCTGTTCCCACTGTTCCTCGATCGGGGATTCATCCAGAAAACATCCGAAAACCAGATAGGCCAGCGGATGGCTCCTGTCGTACAGCGGCATCACCGCCTCGCAGACCCCGGCATGGCAGCGGTAAAACTGAAAGCCCCCGGCGGCGTTGTAGCTTTTGATCTTCCAGACATCGCAGTCCACGCAGCGCCGGTGGCCCTCCGGCAGGGCGTTGATAGCCTTGCAATAGGGCGGATGTCCCTCGAAAAGGTTGATGTCCCGCCCCTGGGGATCCAAAATATTGGCGGCAATGCCGGTGAATACGTAGAGGTTGGCCAGCAGCTTCATCAGCTGCTCCTGGTCGAAAAGAATGTTCATGAAATCCTCCCCGTCAGATTTTGTCCCTGTACAGGGACAAAAAACGGGAGTACTCCCGTTTTTAAGCCGTTGTGTCCATACCAGCGCGAAATCTCCGGGCGGGGTACCATAGCCGAAACAGTGGACAAGAAGGAAAAGTGGCCTGGTTATATTTTTCTGCCGTTTCCCCGCCTGTTCAGAACTTCACCCGCTCTGCCGCCAGTCCTCCGGCTATACCGATGACCACGCCGGCCGCCGTGCCGCTGGCCAGCAGAACCGGCAGATACCACCCCAGCCGGGCCGTTTCCAGCACGGCCATGGCTACCGCCAGCTGGCCCAGGTTGTGGCAGACTCCGCCTGCCACACTGACCCCCAGTATGGAGAATGCATCCCATTTTTTCAGTCCCGCCATCACCGCCAGGCTCAGCGCCGCCCCGGCCAGGGAGTAAGCGAAGGAATAGGCGTTTCCGAACGTTATGGAGACCAGTATCACCCGGACCAGAGAGATCCGGACCGCGTCCCGCAGCCCCATCCGGTACAGGGCAAAGAGTACCACAATGTTGGTCAGTCCTACCTTCATCCCCGGCAGCAGCCCCGGAAATACCAGCAGGCTCTCCAGCCAGCTCAGGACCATGGCCAGGGCGGCCAGGAGCGCATACCGCGCCACATGTTTTTTCATTGTGCTGCCCCCTATCCCACGCTTGCGTCAAAAAGCGGCCCTTCCCCGCCCTCAATGCGGACGATCAGCCGGTGGGGCAGGCAGACAATGGCCTCCCCCTCCCGTGAAACCGCTCCGGTGCGGACACAGGTGTGATCGCCGCAGTTGGCTTCGATTACCGCCGCCGCGCCGTCCTTGATCTCCAAAATATTGTAATCCGCCTCCCCAATGGTCACTTGCCGGTCCTCTGACAGGGGATACCGGGCCATTTCCTGGCCGTCTGCCGTGACCACCGCCCAGGCGCCCTCTCCGCCGGGGCGGAGCAGCAGGTATAGGATCCCCGCAAACAGCAGGAGTCCTGCTGCCAGCAGGATATCTCTCATTCGCTTTTTATCCATGCAATCAGGCTCCTTGCATATTTTTGGCCTTTTGGGACAGATTAACCGGTAAACTGTCAAAAAGGAGGCTGTGGAATGGCCCTTTCCGCGTCCCGCCGCGAAGCGGTCCTGGAGGAGTGGCTGGGACTGTTTTTTATTTTCTCCGCCGCCGGCTGGGTATGGGAGGTGCTGCTCACCGCCATCACGCAGGGCCAGTGGGTCAACCGGGGGATGCTCCATGGCCCCTGGCTGCCGGTGTACGGCGCGGGAGGCGTGGCTGTGGCCGCTCTGCTGATGCGGCTGAAAAGCCGTTGGGCCGCGCCGCTGGCGGGGGCGCTGGCCGGGGGCGTGATTGAGTATGGCACGTCCCTGCTTCTGGAATGGCGGTTCCGGCAGAGGTGGTGGAATTACGCCGGCTGGGCGGGAAATGTGCAGGGGAGGATATGTCTGGCAAGCCTTGCGGCCTTTGCCCTGGCCGGTTGGGCGCTGTACGGGCTGGCTCCGGCTCTGCGGCGGAGGCTGGCCCGAATGTCTCCCGGCGTCAGGACCGCCCTGTGCCGGGGGATCAGCCTGACATATGCGCTGGATTGGGCATGGTCCATGATCTGGCCTAACGGTGGAACGGGGATCAGCGGTCCGCTGTAGCGCTTTGATTATACGGCCAGGCGGATGAAATTGCAAGGGGCGCGGCGGCATTTGACCGCTGCGCCCCTTATTTTCCTGCTCAGAGCAGTTTTTCCAGCCGTTCCCGGTACATCTCCCGCACCCAGGGCAGTTCGCCCAGGCCGGTGAAGGAACAGGTGACTGCGTGTCCCGCCTGTTCCAGCCGGGATTTCCAATCTCCGGCCATATCGTTCCTGGCATGATCCCCCGCCACCAGCATCAGCGGCAGCAGATTGATGCTGCGCCTGCCGCCTGGCTCCAGCTGGCGGAGGATGTCCTCCAGGCCCGGCCAGCCCTCGACCGTGCCGATGTAAATATCCGACCGGCCCAGGAAAGCCAGGGCGGTTTGCATGGCGGGATAGGCCGCGTTGGCAAAATGCTCCGTGCCGTGTCCCATAAACACTGTTGCCGTCCCGGCCTCCGCCGGATGATCCTGAGAGAGCCGGCAGGCGAACCGCTGTATATCATGGTTGTCCGCCAGCAGGGGACGGCCCACTGTCAGATCTTCAAATCTGCCGGCCAGCGCATCGGCCTCGGCTTTCAGCTTATCGTATTCATATCCATACAGCAAATGGGTCGGCTGGATGATCACCTGCCGGACGCCCCCGGCTGAAAGCCGTTCCAACGCTTCGGTCAGATCCGGGACTTCCTCACCCCTGCTTTTCAGGATGCGTCGGATGGTAGGACTGGTAAATGCGCGGACAACGGCGTGGTCCGGTGCGGCGGCGGCCAAAGCGTCTTCTACCGCCGCAATGCTGGGCCGGGCCTCCGGTACGCTGGTGCCGAAACTGGCAATGACTAACGCTCGATTACTCATGGCGTTCCTCCTCAATGGGTTCCAACAATCGTTTTTATGCCCCTGCTGCGGAGCATTTCCTGAATTTTCGCAATGGCGGGGCACAGCTCCCCGGTCTCCCGGTCCTTAACGGCGCAGATGCCGGTATGTACGGTGTCCACCCCGATGCTTTGCAGCCGGTCCAGTTTTTCCAGCATCCCGTCATCGGTTTCCGGGTCCGTCCCGCAGCCGCCGCAGTGGAAGAACGCCTCCAGAGAGGCATCTTCCCCGGCGTAGGGGGCGAAGCCCCGCTCCCGGCGGTTCCACGCCCGCAGGCAGGAGGCTCCCGTGCAGACCCCGCAGGCATTCAGACAGGTCAGGATGGCAATGTGCTTCATAGGGATCCCTCCTTTGCTTTTTCCATGCCGGGGTGGAACAGGATGTGAAGATGTCCGCCGCCGTCCGTCATTACCTGGGCGTCCACCTCATAGACCTCCCGGATAAATTCCGGCGTCAGCAGCTCCGCCGGACTGCCCTGCCCCGCGATCCTGCCGTCCTTCACGGCGTAAAGCCGGTCGCAGTACATGGCGGCGATGTTCAGGTCGTGGACGGCGGCGATGACCGTCCGGTCCAGATGCCGCACCAGATCCATCAGCTGAAGCTGATACTTGATGTCCAGGTGATTTGTGGGCTCGTCCAGGATCAGGCAGGCCGTCCGCTGGGCCAGGGCCCGGGCCAGGATCACCCGCTGCTGCTCCCCGCCGGAGAGGGTGGAGAAGGAGCGGTCCGCAAAGGCGGCCATCCCCACGGTCTCCAGTGATTCCGCCACAATGTTGTAGTCCTCCGCCGTATCCCGGTCCAGCGCCCGCTTATGGGGTGCGCGGCCCATGAGGACCACGTCCCGCACGGAGAAATCGAAGTTATAATAGTTGTGCTGGGCCACCACGGCGATGCGCCGGGCGGATTCCCTGTAGGGATAGCCGTCCAGCGCCCTGCCGTCCAGATATACCGCCCCGGCGGTGGGCTTGAGCACCCGGTAAATGCATTTGAGCAGAGTGGACTTGCCGCCGCCGTTGGGGCCGATGACCCCCACCAGCTCCCGGTCGCCGGTTTCCAGGTCTATACCCTTGAGGATGTGGTTCCCGCTGAGCAGGGCCTCCACGGCCTTTGCTTCGATCTTCATTGCGTTACCCCCGATCACAGTCTTTCATTGCCGTGCGGCAGAGCTGGGCGCCCGCCGCGGAAAAGAGAGAAGCTGGCCGGCCGCCTATGCCCCAAAGCCGTATTTCTTCCGAGCCATCAGATAGATAAATACCGGCGCGCCCAGAATGGAGGTCAGGATGCCGACTGGCATCTCATTCCCCGGCAGTATCGTCCGGCAGAGCACGTCCGCCCACACCAGGAATACCGCTCCCGCCAGGGCGGAGATGGGGATCAGTTTCTTGTGGTCCGTGCCGAACAGCATCCGCGCGCCGTGGGGGACCACCAGCCCCACAAAGCCGATCACCCCCGCGTTGTATACGGCGAAGCCCACCATCAGGGAGGATACCACCAGGTAGGCCACCCGCCGGCGGTGCAGGTCTGTTCCCAGGGTGATGGCGCTATCGTCTCCCAGCAGCATCAGGTTCAGCGTCCGGTACTGGGTCAGGAAGAACAGCGTCCCCGCCAGAGCCACCGCCAATATGGCGGCATTGTTCTCCCAGTCGGCGGCGGCGAGGCTGCCCATGGTCCAGTTGACGATCTTACCGGTGGAGTGGTCATCGTGGGCAATGTAAATGATGAAGCTGGAAAAGGCCCCGCATACCGCCGACAGCGCGGAGCCCGCCAGCAGCAGCTTCACGGAGGTGGCCCGTCCGCCCACGTTAGCCAGGGCGATGACCGCCATGGATACGCAGAATGCGCCCAGAAAGGCCATGATCCCAACGTAATTGGAGCCGAGGGTGAGCCCCACACCTAGCATGACCGCCACCGTTGCCCCCAGGGATGCGCCGGAGGATATGCCCAGGATATACGGGTCCGCCAATGGATTTTTAACAATGGCCTGCATGATCACGCCGCTGATGGACAGGCTCACGCCCACCGCCGCCGCCAGCACCAGCCGGGGCAGGCGGATCAGCCACACAACATCGTGGATGGGCGTTCCCGGCGCCCACTCCTCCGGAATGGGCAGGCGGAGGAAGATCCTGCCCAGCTCAAATCGGATCACCTGATAGACCTCTCCCATGGGCAGGCGCATGGTTCCGAAGGTCACCGCCGCCAGAATGGACAGAGGCAGGACGATCAGCAGCGCAAGGACGGTTATCAGATAGAGGGGCCGTCCCCGGAACAGGCCCCGTTTGATGGCGTCTGATCCCATGGCGGACGGTTATCCGGCCAGCTGGGGATACATGCCCCGGGCGAACGCCTGTATGCCATCGCCGGTCCGGGGGCCGCTGGCATACATATCCCCCAGCATGATCAGATGGATCCGGCCGCTCTGCACGGCGGAGAGGCTGGCAAAGGCGGGGTCATCCTGGATGATGGACAGCTGCTGGGCCTTCACAGTCTCCGGGTCATCGCCGGAGTAGGCCATGTAGACCACGAAGATCACATCCGGATCACAGGCCACCAGGTCCTCCTTGCCCATTTCGCCGCCCTCCGGCTTGACCAGCTCGCCGCCCAGCTGCACCACCATATCCCCGGCCAGGGAGTTGGCGGCGTAGTTGGTAATCTTGCCGCCAATAGGCTCCAGAACAGCCACCCGGACCGCGTCCTGACCCTCTACCGCTGCCAGAGCGTCCGACACCTGCCGCTTCATCTCGTTGACCAGGGCCTCCGCTTTTTCCTCCACGTCAAAGATCTTTCCGATATTCAGGATATCATTGTATTCATTCTCCAGCGTGCGGGTCTTGGCCGCGCCGCTGTTGGCGCTGATATAGGTGGCCACGCCCTTCTGATTCCAATCGTATACGTCCCCCAGCTTCTTCTCGCCGAAGTAGGAGTCCCAGGAGAAGATCATGTCCGGCTCCAGCAGGGTGACCGTCTCCTTGTCCGGGGCAAAGACGGATTCATCGTAGTTCATCCGCTCGAACCCGGCCTTCCACTCGTCCTTGACCTCGTTATCCAGACCGTAGGAGGCCAGAACATGGTCCTCCAGCCCAAGGGCGATCATGGTCTCAACGCAGCCCTGGTAAACACAGATCACCCGCTCCGGGGCCTTCTCATAGGTATACTCCACCGGGTTGCCCTCATAATCGTAGTTAGTGATGGTGACCGGATAGTGGCTGTCCTCCGGAGCGGCAGGCTCGGGATTGCCGGCGGGCTCATCGGACTGTTGGGGATCCGGCTGATTGTCTGCCGCAGGGGGATTGGCATCGTCTGCGGGGGTTTCGCTGCCGCCGCAGGCGGCCAGGCTCAGGACAAAAACCAAAGCCAACAGCAGGGAAATCGCTTTTTTCATGATCGTTGTCTCCTTTTGGTGTATGTTCTCATTTTATACCACCGCAAAAAAAGACCTGCCTTCCCAAGAAAGCAAGTCTCAAGCGCATCAAAACAGGGCCCCCGCCATAGGGCGGGACCATGCGCCGGACAGGCCTCTCTCCGCGGAAGATACCCACCCACACCATGCCCAGCAGGTCTCCTGGCTTGCGTGTCATTGCCTGCCGCGCCTTCTCGCTTTCGCAATGGCGTTTGCGGCGGACTCCTCGCTTACAGTGACCGGATCGCTCAGGATTTGCACCTGATTCCCTATTATCTCCCGCCGCCGGAGGCGCGGAAGCACTGGACACGGGTATTCATTTTCACCGGCATTATATACCGGTTATGATTTGTTTGTCAATAGCAGATGCAAAAAAGTCTGGGAAATCGATTTGGTGATACGCGATCCCTGGAATGGAGGATCCGTGCGGCCCGTTCAAGGGTGGATACCCGCGTTTGCATTGATCGACCGGATCACGTCCCGGATCCCCGCCCACAGCGTCAGATCCGCAAATATCTCCACGATATTCCCTTGATCGGTGAACGGTGATTTCTGCAAGATGGACATATCCTTCACCATGCCGTTTTTCACTACATAGCCTA
Source organism: uncultured Clostridia bacterium (assembly GCA_947177115.1). Lineage (GTDB taxonomy): Bacteria > Bacillota > Clostridia > Oscillospirales > Oscillospiraceae > Pelethomonas. The sequence continues at coordinate 3,071 of CAMWTG010000063.1, read as the reverse complement.
TGATCTGATTCACAAAATAGATCTGCCGCTGATCCAGGCTTACATCGTTGAGATACCGGGCAAACGCCTCCTTGGCGGCGTTCATGTCCAGGCCGACTGTCTCACGTACCAGCTCTCCCAGCGGTTTGTCCTGATATTCCCGGACATATTCTTCCCTGGAACCGGCCTCGCTCCACAAGATCTCCTCCAGCCGCTCCAGATCCTGTTCCGACAAGGGCTGATTGGTATGGAGCTTATGAATGGCCTCCTCGCTCTGGTACCGGCGGATATAATAGTTGACCCGCTCCTTGTAGTTGGCCAGATCATCGTTCTCCAGCTCGGAATCCCGCCATTGGGCGGAGATGGTTTCGTCCGCCAAATCTGTAGTGAAAAAGCTCCGTTCTTTCAGCGGAATATATTTGATCAGCTCCCGCAGCTCCCGGCGGATGTGCTCAAGCCCGCCAATGTCTGCCGTCTCTATGTAATCCGTGTGGAGGAGCTGGCTCAGAAATTCCCGTTTTGCATCAATGGAGGGGATATTGGCGACCTCTGCCACAGCCCGGATCTTCCGCACCAGCTCCTTTCGGGCCCTGGCGTAAGTCTTTCCCTCCAGACCGGCCAGTTCGATCCCGTACAGCAGGGCATCGAACTGCACCGCCGTGGCTTCTTCCACCGCAGGCGGCAGCAGGGGGGCCAGCTCCTCCAGCTGGAGAGTGTTCTCATAGGTCAGCCCCGCATAAGCTTCCGGCCGGGAAAACCGCTCCACCTCCCGCAGATGCAGGCGCACGGCGAAGCTGCTTCTATCCAGCGCGGCGATCTGGGCCGCCATGCTTTCCACCAGGTCCCGGCGGAAAGCGGCCTGCTCCTCTGCCCGGCACTCCGAGAGCTTCAAGACAAGCTGCGCCTTCAGGCTGAAAACCCGCTCTTGGAGGGAGCGCTGGACGGCGGCATCCTTTCCCTTGGGATTCTCCCGGAAAAAGGCAAAATTATCGCAGAAATCAAAAATATAGAAACACTTCTTGTCCTCGCCGTCCAGCAGCCCGGGACACAGCCGGGTGCCCCGGCCGATCATCTGCCAGAACTTGGCCCGGCTCATGACCCGCTTGAAAAATACCAGATTCACCACCTCCGGCACATCGATGCCGGTGTCCAGCATGTCCACGGAGATGGCGATCCGGGGCAGCTTGGCGGGATCGGAAAACTGGTCAATGGCGTTCTGGGCATACTGGGTCTGGTTGTCGATTACCTGGGCCCAGCCCACATAGGCGGGATAGTCCCGGTTGAAACTCTCCAGAATCTTTTCCGCGTGGCGGTGGTTCTTGGCAAAAATAATCGTCTTGCCCAGTTTGTTGCCGTAGTCTACCCGGATGCCCTGGGACATCAAGGTATCCAGCACCTTGCGGATCGTGTCCTTATTGAATACCCACTCGTTGAGGGCGCTGCTTTCGATCCGGTCCGGCAGTACGCCGTCCTCATCGGTAAAGGTGTCCTCGTACTGCTCCTTATCCTCTTCGGAGAGCTGGTCGTAGGCGATCCCTTCGCTGATGAATTTCAGCGTGGTCTCCAGACAGCGGAAGTCCACCAGATAGCCGTCCTCCACCGCCTGGCTCAGCTCATAGCCATAGGTGGGGTCGCCCTCGCGGAGATCGAAGATGCCGTAGGTATTTTTATCGATCTCCGCCTTGGGCGTGGCGGTCAGGCCCACAAGGTGCGCGTCAAAGTAGTCAAAAATCGCCTGGTATTTTTTGTAGACGCTCCGGTGGGCCTCGTCCACGATAATAAGGTCAAAGTGTCCCACGGTGAACAGCTTGCCGCCCGCCTCGTCCCTGGCGTCATCAATGCAGCCCATCATGGTCTGGTAGGTGGAGAACACCGCCCGGGCGGTCAGGTTCTCACGGTCCTCACAGAGGTTGGTCAAACTCAGATCCGGCAGCAGGTTCACGAACGCCCGCTTGGCCTGGGTCACCAGACTGGTGCGGTCCGCCAGAAACAGCACGTTTTTCACCCAGCCCCTGCGCAGCAGAACCTCTACCAAGGCGATGACCGTCCGGGTCTTGCCGGAGCCGGTGGCCATGACCAGCAGGGCCTTCCGGCGGTTCTCCGCGTCAAAGGCGCGGCAGACGGCCTTCACCGCTTCCACCTGGTAATACCGCCCGGCAATGTCCGCCCGGGGAGAGGCGTCCTCCAGACTGGCGCGGATGGTCAGCTTGTTGAACTCTTTCTCCAGGTCCCGCTTGGCGTAGATGCCGGAGACGGGGCGTTCGTTGTAATAGGGCTCGTTCCAAATGCGGGTATCGAAGCCGTTGGTCAGGAAGATCACCGGACGGCGGCCAAATTTCTCCTCCAACAGTTCGGCGTACAGCCTGGCCTGCTGGCGGCCCGCTGCCGGGTCCTTGCAGGTGCGCTTGGCCTCCACCAGGGCCAGGGGCCGGCCATCATCTCCCAGAAGCACGTAGTCTACGAAGCCCCTGCCGGACGGGTTGGGCATCCCCTCCACGGGGTACTCGTTCAGCCAGTCCCGCCCCTCCGTCCAGCCGGCGTCCTGGAGCATGGTGTCGATGTACAGCTTCCGGGTCTCGTACTCGGTGAGGTCCAGGGGCTTGGGGACGTAGGCGGGCTTCTGCTCCTGCCGCCGCTGGGTCAGCTGACTGATTTGCTCCGGCGTTGCATCGTAGAATTTGACGGGCTCCGCCGCTGCTGCCGCGAGGGCCTTCCGGTCCACGATTACCGCGTCCTCCAGCTCCGGCAGCAGGGCCGGGTCGAAGTCGTGGGGCTGGTAGTCCGGGTCGTAACAGCAGGCGATAAAGTCCAGGAAATAAAAGAGATTCTCCAGAGCCAGGCGGGCCTGGTCCCTGGAGATTTTTTTCGTGCTGTGGGCGGCAGTATTGCCTAAACGGCGCAGAAAGTCCAGCCGCCGGAGGAGGTTCCTGTCGTCCACCAAGTCCACGAACTCCACGTTGCTCAGCAGGACGGAGAGGTCCTTTTTATGGGGCAGGACCAGCTGCTTGTCCACCGCGTACATCCACTTCACCGCCAGCTCCATGGCCTTCCGGCAGCTGAAAGCGCAGGCAGCGGGGTCGATGGCATAAAGA
>CAMWTG010000062.1 GCA_947177115.1 uncultured Clostridia bacterium | reverse complement strand
GAATCACACATGAACTTGATGAACTGCTTGGCAGCATCGATGCGGCCCTGGTCCTTGCTGTCAAAGATACCGAAGCCCCAGATGCCGCCGCACAGCTCGGCGGGGCTGCCATCGGGAGTGGGGAAGTTCATATAAACGATCTCCTCACCGGTGACGGTCTTACCCTCTCCGGTACCGGCGGAGTTGGGATTGAGCTGCTGGGCGCTGTTCCAGCAGAAAGCCATCTTCAGCACGCCCTGGTAGAACTTGGCGATCTCATCGCCGCCGGCCAGGGAGGCATCGTAATCAATGCCCTGGGCATCGCGCAGCTCGGTGAGCGCCTGAACGTTCTTGGGATCATCCCAGGTGTAGGCGGTGTGAGCGGCGTTGGTGTATGTACCGCCGTAGAGGTTGTTGACGAGGGCGCGGGTGCCCTGGTCGCCGCCCTGACCGGCGCAGAACACAGCGGCCACGGTCTGGCCGTAGTGGGCATAGAGCGCGTCAATGGCCTTGAAGAAGTTCTCAGTAGTCCAGGTGTGGGTGGTCAGATCCACATACTGGTCAGCCCCGGCCTCCTTAAAGGCATCCAGATTGATGGCCATGCAGTGGGCGGTCATGCACATGGGATACTCATACATCTTGCCCTCGGCGTTGACGCAGGGGGTAAGGGCAGCCTCGATCAGCTCGCTTCTGTCGGTGTCATCCAGCATGTCGGCCAGATCCACCATGTGGCCGTTGGCGCCCCAGTTGGCGACCAGGCGCTCAGGTCCTTCCAGGATCAGGTCGGGAGCCTCACCGGCGGAGAGGGCGGCATTGACCTTGTCATCGCCATCGGCGTAGGCCAGATACTCCACCTTGACGGCAATGCCGGTCTCGGCGGTGAAGGCATCGGTCAGGGCCTTGACGTTGGCCTCATCGCCCCAGCCGCCAACGGGGTAGACCCACAGGGAGATCTCGCTGGCGCCGGCGGGCTCGGCGGGGGCAGGCTCAGGATCGGGGGTGTTGTTGTCTTCGGCAGGCTTCTGGGTATCCTCAGCCGGGGTCTTATTATCCTCGGCAGGGGGATTCTGGTTGCCGCCGCAGGCAACCAGAGCGATGGTCATGACCATCGCTAAGAGCAGTGCAAGCGCTTTTTTCAGTTTCATGTTGATCCTCCTTCAATTGTTTACCTCATGTACTTGTGGAAATCGCGATAGGTAACCTAGTTGCATGGTACTAGAAACTGTGCAGAAAGTCAATACCTTTCTGAAAAAAATTTTCAGAATTTTCTTGCTTTGAATTTTTTCTTCGCGAAATTTGTCAAAGGTGTTTGTCCGACAGGGCATCGGCCACCTGACGGCGGCGGGAACGGCAAGCCTCCAGATCCCGGCGGCACACCTCAGAAAAAAGGGCGTCCAGCACGAAAATCATGGCCACCCGCGCGGCCACCGAACCCATTTGCAGGGGATTTTCATTCGCGCCGCACTGGAGCACCACACTGGCCAGGGCCGCGCCGGGGGACTTGGGAAAACGAGTGACCAGGATGACCTTGGCATTCCGCTCCCGGGCCAGCAGGCAGGTTTCCAGCATATCCCGGGTAGCGCCGGAGTAAGAGAAGTACAATATCACGTCCCGGGGGCCCAGCTGCGCGGCGGCAATGGCCTGCATATGGGAGTCGGACACCGGGAAATAATTCCCAAAGGCGGTGGAAAACAGGTGCGCGGCCTCCTGGGCCATGATCATGGATCCCCCCTGCCCCATGCACAGTACCTTATCCGCCTGCTCCAGGAGATCGCCGGCAGAGGCCAGCGCCTCCGGGCGGAGCAGCCCCAGCGTCTGTTCCATGGCGTCCACATTAGCGGCAAAAAGCTTCTGGCACATATCGGAGACGCCGTCCTCGGCCAGCACCTCGCCGGACAGAGGGTTGCCGTTGGCCCGCCCTGCGGTGGAGTGGGCCACTGCCAGTTTGAAGGCGTTATAGCCCTTGTAGCCCAGCCGCTTGGCAAAACGGGAGATGGTCGCCTCCGCCACGCCGCACGCCTCCGCCAGCTCGGAGATGGACATGTACTGCGATTCCTGCTGATGGATAATAACGTAGTCAGCCACCTTCTTTTCGGCGGCAGTCAGACTGTAGTAAGCATTGCTGATCTTCTCGAAAGCGTTCATTTCCGGCATGATCCGCTCCTTTCCGGCGCGGGTCATACCGCGCCTTTGTCAATTTGCGTCCAGAATCTGCCCCAGGACCTTCTCTGTGATGACAAGGGAGCGGGGAACATGGAAGGGGCCTTTGAAAGTGGAGCCCTTGGTAGAGGGCATGGTTGGCTTGCCGTCCCGGCGGAGGTAGCCGTACCACTCGCCATATTCGGGATCGCAGAAGTGCTCCCGGCAGTAGTCCTCGGTCTTCCAAAACCAGTTAAGGTACTTCTCATCCCCGGTATCCCGGTAAAGCATGCTGGAAGCAATGAGGATCTCGTTGTGGGGCCACCACAGCTTCATGTCATGCTCGTACGCCTCCGGCGGCTTGCCCAGGCAGTCGGTGAAGTACAGCAGTCCGCCGTATTCCTCATCCCAGCCGGCCCTGATAGCCCAGTCAAAGATCTCAGCCGCCCTGCCCACCAGCTCCTTGTCCCCGGTGCGCTGTGCGTGCTCCAGCAGGAACCACACGCCCTCAATGTCGTGGCCTGGATTGACGGTGCGGCCCTCGGTATAGTAGAGCCTCGCCTCCCCATCGGGAGCTACATTCTCCAGTACGCATTTCAGCTCCGGCTTGACGTGGTACCTGAAAATCTCATCCACACACTGCTGGGCCCGCTCCTCATAGAGAGCCTTCCGCTGAGGGTCCACCCGCAGCAGAACGCCGGTAACGTTGAGGATGATCATTGGTCCGCCGAAGGACCGGCCCTGCCTCGTTTCGGGGATGGTCTTGGGACCCAGGCCGGTGGGATCGGCCATACCGTGGTTCAAGTCCCAGTACAGGTCATAGGCCCGCCGGGCCCGCTCCAGGCGCTCCGGCTCGCCGGTGATGCCGTAATACTCCGCGTTGGCCATGGCATAGAACGCCTCAGAGAAGCAATACCGCCGCTGGCGCAGGGGCTTACCCTCGGCGGTGACGGTAAAGTACATCCTGTCCCCCGCCGCCCGGTTGATGCAGTATTTCTCCATGAAGTCCAGGCAGCTCCGGCTGGCATCCAGCCACTCCTGCTTAAGACCGTACTCGTGGCACAGGTATGCGAAGATCCAGCCGCAGCGGCCCTGCATCCACACACTTTTGTCTGTGGAGTAGATCTCCCCTTTCCGGTCCAGACAGGTATATACTCCGCCATTGACCGGATCCATGCCGTATTTGAGCCAGAATCTGGTGCTGCGGTCCAGCTCCTCCCGCAGCCACTGACAGCTGCGGTCCAATTTCGCGCGATCCATTGTTCATCCTCACCTTTCCATTATGAAAATTTCCTGCTATGACGCTGTGCGCTGTGTTGACTTTTAGTCAAATTCCACAGCTTTCCGTACCATCCTATCATACTGAAAACAATTTTTCAACCATAATGTTTTCGAAAATTTTTTTCTCTTTTTTGACGAAAAGGGGTGACAGGCGGCTCACCCTGTGATATGATAAAAAAGTAAAAAACCGCGCCGCGGCGCGGAGATTTGATGGAGGTACGATAAAATGAATCGCTATGGTATCGAGGTCACTTTAAAGCATTCGCCCAAGCTGGATCCCGGGTATATGCCCCTGCATGCGTTCAATCAGGCGTTTTTAAAGGATGCCAGGCAGCCTTTGGGTCTGGCTGTGGAACGGGCTGGCGGAGAGATGGCGGTATGCGAGACCTTTATCCACGGCACGCCGGAGATGCGGGAGGCTGACTGCTACTATGTCAACCGGGTAGTCAAGACCCTCCTGTGGATGAAGGGCGGATTCAAAATCTATGTCCGGGGCAGCGAGGATATCCGCGCCTACCTGCAGGACGCCTACTCTGCCGGCGGATGCCAGGAATTTGACTGGGACTATATGGCCAATGTTTTTGAGCATCCCTTCGAGGTAGTCTCCTGCGACAAACTGCCAGAACCGAAGGACAGCCCAAAGGCCATTGGCCGCCATCTGGACGGCTGCCGCATCGGCTTTGATGCAGGCGGCTCTGACCGGAAGGTGTCCGCCGTTATCAATGGCGAGAGCGTCTTTGACGAGGAAGTGGTCTGGTTCCCCAAAATCAATTCCGACCCGGACTACCACTACGATGGCATTGTGGCCGCTCTGAAGGCTGCCGCCGCCCACATGCCCCGGGTGGATGCGGTGGGCGTCAGCTCCGCCGGCGTGTATATCAATGACCGGACCATGAACGCATCCCTGTTTCTCCAGGTACCCAAGGATCTCTTTGATGCCAAGGTAAAGGATATCTACATTCGGGCCATCACTGACACTTTCGGCAATGTCCCCTACGCCGTAGCCAATGATGGCGATGTATCCGCTCTGGCAGGTGCCATGAGCCTAGAGGAGGATAACGTCCTGGGCATTGCCATGGGCACCAGCGAGGCCGTGGGCTATGTGGACCCCCAGGGGCGGATCACCGGCTGGCTCAACGAACTGGCCTTTGTCCCCGTGGATGCGGCTCCAGATGCCATGCAGGACGAATGGAGCGGCGATATCGGCTGCGGCGTGAAGTACTTTTCTCAGGACGCGGTCATCAAGCTGGCCCCCCGGGCCGGCATCGAGCTGGACGAGTCCCTGTCCCCTGCTGAAAAACTGAAGGTGGTCCAGAAACTGATGGCCGAGGACGATCCCCGGGCCGCCGATGTGTATTCCTCTATCGGCGTATATCTGGCCCATGCCCTGGCCTTCTATTTCGACCTGTATCATTTCCACCATGTGCTGCTGCTGGGCCGGGTCATGTCCGGCAAGGGCGGCGACCTGATCCTCTCCACCTGCAAGGATGTTATGGCCGATGAGTACCCGGAGATCGCCGCACAGATCAACCCTACCCTTCCCGATGAGAAGTTCCGCCGGGTGGGCCAGTCTGCCGCCGCCGCGTCCCTGCCGGAGATCGTCAAGTAAGCCAGCAGACCGGAATAGAGGAGCTTTGCCAATGAAAAAACATATCATCTGCCTGGGCGCCTCCAATACCCACGGCTATTGCGCCGATCCCGCCGACTGTGCCGATCCGGCTCTGGCCCGGTTTAACGAGGACGAGCGATGGACCTGCCTGCTGCAAAAGGCGCTGGGAGAGGACTATGTGGTTTATGAGGAGGGCCTGTCCGGGCGGACCACAGTGTTTTCCGATCCTCTCTACGAGGGGCTGGATGCGCTGCACTACCTGTGGCCCTGCCTGAAAAGCCACGAGCCGGTGAGCCTGCTGATCATCATGCTGGGCACCAATGACAGCAAGGAACGTTTCGGCATGAATGCCTTCGCTATCAGCCTGGGGATGCATCGGCTGGTGCAGAAAGCCCAGTCCACCGAGTGCTGGGGCCCCGGCGGTAAGCCCAACATCCTTATCGTTGCGCCGCCTATCATTGGCAAGGGGGTGCTGACTTCCCCGGTGGCGGACGAGATGGGTACCATGGGGCCCGGCTGTGTGGAAAAATCTCAAAAACTCCCTGCCCACTATAAGCGTGTGGCCGAGGAGGTTGGCTGCCATTTCCTGGACGCCAACGAGTGCGGCGCGGAATTTAATACTATCGACTTCATGCATCTGACCAGCAAAGGACACGCCAACCTGGCGGACGCCCTGGCCCGGCTGGTCCCCACCCTGTTGTAAATGGGGAATCTTTTTCATCCGGACGCCTTTCTGTGGCGTTGGTGCAGCCGGATCTTGGATGTGATGGTTCTGAGCATCCTATGGTTTTTCTGCAGCCTGCCGGCGGTGACCATCGGCGCGGCCTCCGCCGCCCTCTATGATGCCGCTGTCCATGGCATCCGCCGGGATGAGCCGGGGGCTTATCTCCGATTTTTCCGGACCTTCCGGCGGGAGCTGAAAACGGGATGCCCGGCCACTTTGCTGTGGGGAGCGGTGATTTCCGTCCTGATATGGGGCGGGTCTCTGATCGGACGGACCATTCAGGAGCCGGGGCCTGTTCTGGCGGCTACAGCGGTTTTCGTGGCGCTGCTGTTTTTCGCCTTGGGGGTGGTATCCTGGATGTTCCCGCTGCTGTCCAGGTTTGAGTTCTCCTTCGGAGGTCTGAACCGGACCGCGCGGCAGTTCTTTATCGTCCACCTGCCCTCCAGCCTGCTGCTGGTGCTGCTGCTGGCGGGCAGCGCATGGGTCTGCGTCAGATTCCTGTTCCCTGTCTGTTTCTTGCCCTGCGCGGAAGCGCTGGCGGCATCCCTGCCCATAGAGCGGGCGTTTCAGAAACACATGCCATCGAAGGAGGGCGAACCCCGTTCGGACGGAACACATGAATAGGGAGATTACCGGAAAGGTTGCCCCACCGGCACATGCCTTCTGATTTTGTCTTCTACACCAGGCACACTTGAGAAGATAATGCGCAGCTGGTTTCCAAACCTTGAAGCGGTAGAGAAAATTGTAAGAAAGTCCGCAGGAAAACAGCAGGCTCCCATGTGAACAAACAAGAAAAAGGCGCTCTTGCTTTTGGTACAATGGCCGTACCAGAACAAGAGCGTCTTTGGTTTTAAAAGCGGGAAAGGAGTTTTTCATATGGAATTGCTGATCGACCACATTTCCAAACGGTTCAAGGACAAAAACGCCCTCAGCGGCATCAGCCTGGAACTGACGCCAGGGATCTGGAGCCTGCTGGGCGCCAACGGAGCGGGCAAGTCCACCCTAATGCGGATAATTGCCGGGATCATGCCGCCTACCTCCGGTCAGGTGACCTATAACGGCGTCTCCATCCATACTCTGGGCAAGCGGTATCGCAGCGTCTTCGGCTATCTGCCTCAGGCGTTCGGCTTTCATCAAGAGTTCACCGTCAAAGACTACCTGACCTATATCGCTGCTCTGAAAGGCCTGCCGGAGCGGCAGGGCTGGCAGCGAATACAGGAACTGCTGGAACGGGTCTCCCTGCTGGATGTCTGCCATAAACGGATATCCAAACTCTCCGGCGGAATGAAACGCCGGGTGGGGATCGCGCAGGCACTGCTGAACGATCCGGAGGTCTTGATCCTGGATGAACCCACCGGAGGCCTCGACCCCGGCGAACGGGTGCGTTTCCGCAATTTGCTGTCAGAGTTTGCTCATAACCGGATCGTCCTGATCTCTACCCACATTGTCCCCGATGTGGAGTATATTGCCACCTGCCACGCGATAATCAAGGATGGCCGGCTGCTGGCTACAGGAACTACGGCGGAATTGGTCAAACTGGCGGAGGGCAAGGTATGGAACTGCCATATCCCGGCAAATGCTGTACCGGAATATGAAAGCAGACTTCAAATCGCCGGACTGCGCAATGAAAACGATGGCAGCGTTTCCATCCGTTATCTGGCAGAGCATCCTTGCTGCGCCGGTTCTGTTGCCGCCGCGCCCCGCCTGGAGGACTTGTATTTGTTTCTGTTCCCACAAAGCGGCGGAGAAAGTGACAGGAGGTATAGCGTATGAGAATCCTGCGGTTGGAATTGCGGCGGGTGCTGAGATCCAGACTCACATGGATCCTACTGGCGTTGGCGCTGCTGCTCTCTGTCCTGCTGGCCTGTATACCGGTCACTTACTATTACAGCAGTTACACCGATGAGGCCGGGAACGAAGTCAACCTGACCGGGCTGGCATCCATCGCCCATGAAAAGGAGCGGCAGGCGGGTGCCGCCGGGGTCGTTACCCCGGAACGGGTGCGGGAGGCTGTGGAGATCTATCAGGCCTGCCTCACGGCCTACGGCGTGACGGAATCTTACGATCTGCCAGAAGGCGTCTATGAGCGGGAGATACTTCCTGTTTCTCCCCTGCTCCACGGTGTCAAAGAAGCCTTTGCCGATCCAAACACCGGCATGGCTCCCTCCATTATGGAAATCGATCCGGAGCAAATCAACAACTACTATTCCGTCTGCGAAGCCCGGATCACTTCCCTGATGGCTGCAGAGCAGCCGGACAGCCCTGCAGCCCAACGCAAAGCCGTGGAAATGTATCAGCATATAGCGAAACCCTTTTCGGTATATCCCGGCATAAGCTCTGCCAGCATGGACTATCAGAATATCATGGGCTTTCTGGTGTTGTTGTTCTGCGTGGTGATCGCCGCGCCGGTATTCTCCGCCGATTATCAATCCGGCGCGGACGATATTCTGCGCTGCACCCGGTACGGCAGGTCCAAACTGGGCATTGCAAAGCTACTGGCCTCTCTTTTTATCAGCGGAGCTGCATTCATCATTTGTGCTGCCGCACACATTTTGACGGTAAACAGTCTGTTTGGCTGGGAATGCACAAAAACCTCCATCCAAATGATATATTCCATTGTGACCCTGGCAGACCTGAATATGGGGGAGCTGCAACTCTTTTTTGCAGCCGCAGGGCTTCTCTCGGTGCTGGCCTCCGTGAGCTTCACCCTGTTTCTTTCCTCCAAATGCCAGAGCGCTGTGGCATCCCTGGCATCTGCGCTGGTGTTCTGCATTGCGCCGGCGGTGATCTCCATGACGGCGCCGGGTACGCTGTCCACATGGCTCTGCAGCGTCCTCCCTGCCAGCGGAACAAGCATTCAGGCGAGCATTCTGTATGCTGTCACTGATTTTCGGTTTTTGCATCTGGGTAAACTGGCAGTTTGGATGCCTCATGCCATGATCGCAGCCTGCGTTGTGGAGATACCGCTGTTTTCCTTTCTGGCAGTCCGCTCTTATTGCAGGCATACGGTCAATTAATACTATATATCCAAAGACTTGAAAATAGAACAGACGGAAGCCACCTGAAAATTCAAGGGGCTTCCGCCTGTTGTTTTTTCATTATACAGCCTCTTAAAGTCCGGAAGTAAAATCTCCAGAGATGCAGCCTGCTTAATCCGTCAGTGTACTGCCATCCGGCAGGAGAAACAGGCTCTCCTCCTGGGGCGAGACATCCGGTTCTCCTGCGGTAAAACGGTAGACCACCTGATCCTCATACAGCCGCTCCGCACTGACCAGCAATCCGCTGGCCACGCTGACCCAGTACCGGTCCAGATACCCCTCCGCATCCGGCTGTGTCTCCACATACACGCACTGTCCGCCAAAGGCTTCCAGGTATTCCGCATGAGCAATATTCTCTGGCGGAAGATCCCGGACTGTCTCATAGGTCAGCATCCGTCCCGCTTGATCTGCAGCCAGTGTGCCGCCCACCAGTCTGGCCCATTCCGTTTCATCGTCATACCAAACCCCTATCAGAGGCTGATCGCCTCCGCTTTCCACCAAAGTGTGCCGCATACTGCCGTCAGGCAGAGCGGTATCCAGCCGGGTCCGGCTGCCGCTGACGTAGACCTGGGCAGAAGACTGGCCGCTGCCGCCGCTCCAGAAGGTCTCTACCGTCTGGGTCCGGCTGTAAGAGGCCGGACGATTCAGGACACTGATGGCAGGCCCCACCGTCTCCGGATTGATGGAAACGGTGTTCAGGCGGCTGACCGCGCTGTCTTCGCCCATACCGGACCCATCAGACTGGCTCTCCGGCAGCACAATTTCACCGGATTGCCTCCGTCCGCCCCATACCAGCAGCACCATGACCACCAACAGCAGTACGCCGAACCCCACAGTCACATAGGTCATTCGCTTTTTGTCCATGCCGCCTCCCTATCGGTACATACTTTCCCCTGTTGGAAAAAAGATCGCAGGGAATCTCCGGTACGTAGCCGCGCTGCCCATACCCCGCTTACGGATGAAAATCCGCCGGTTTTTCCCCTCTGCCGAACTTCCATAGGATGGCATCAGCGATTCGCCGACAGGCTTTCCCATCACCATAGGGGTTTACCGCATGGGCCATGGCAGCGTAAGCCGCCGGGTCATCGATCAACTCTCCGGCCATACGGACAATGTCGTCATAAACTACTCCCGCCAGCTTCACTGTTCCAGCGGAGACGGCCTCAGGCCGCTCCGTCTCCCGGCGGAGGACCAGTACCGGCTTGCCCAAGGCTGGGGCCTCCTCCTGCAAACCTCCGGAATCGGTGAGCACCAGATAGCAGCGGGCCATCAGATTGTGCATCTCATCCGCCGCCAAAGGGGCGATAAGATGGACGTTTTCAATTCCCGACAGATGCTTTTTCGCGCACTCCTGCACTACCGGGCTCAGATGCACCGGGTATACCAGCTCCACATCCTCATGGGTCCGGGCAATATGAGCCAGGGCGGACATGATATCCTCCATGGGCTGGCCGTAGTTCTCCCGGCGGTGGCAGGTTACCAGGACGATCTTCTTGCTATCATAGGGCAAAGCGTTGAGCTCCTCCATCTCGAAAACGTAATCGTCCCGCACGGTGGTTTTCAGCGCATCGATCACCGTGTTCCCAGTAACGAACACGCCCTCGGTGACAGCCTCCCTGCGAAGGTTTTCCCGGTTGTTCTCCGTAGGGCAGAAATACAGGTCCGCGATGGCGGTGACCAGCTTCCGGTTCATCTCCTCGGGATAGGGCGAGTATTTGTCGTAAGTCCGCAGCCCCGCCTCCACATGCCCCACTGGGACCTTATGGTAAAACGCCGACAGCGCCCCCGCAAAGGTGGTGGAGGTGTCCCCGTGGACCAAAATCATGTCCGGTTTCAGCTTCTCAATGGCCTCGTCCATGCCGATCAGGCACTTGCTGGTGATGGTGCTCAGAGTCTGCCGGGGAGTCATGATATCCAGATCCCAGTCCGGTTTTAAGCCGAACACCTCCAGCACGCTGTCCAGCATCTCCCGGTGCTGGGCGGTGACGCAGCAGATGGATTCAATCTCCTCACGGCTGGCCAGCTCCTTCACCAGCGGGGCCATTTTGATGGCCTCCGGCCGGGTGCCAAATACGCTCATAATACGCAGCTTGTCCACTGTCAATCCTCCTTCTCCTCTCCTGTCTCCCCAACTGGAGCATCAGCCACCTGCTCCAGGCTCTCCGCTTTGTGGTGGTCATGAGGATAGCGGATGATACGGGCCACAGTATAGGCCGTACCCGCCAGGGCCACTATGGACAGGATCACCTTCACATAGCCGCTGGTGACGATCATTACCGCGCACAGCCCAAGCACACCAGCCACCATATACAGGGTAGCCACCGCCTGCTTTTGGTTCATGCCCATGTCGATGAGCTTGTGGTGGGTATGGCTGCGGTCCGCCTTCATGGGGTTCTGGCCCTTGAGGATGCGGCGGGTAAAGGCGGAAACCGTGTCGAAAATCGGAAAACCCAGGATGATAAAGGGCACCACGAAGGAGATCACCGCGTACAGCTTGAACAGCCCCGTCACCGATACGGTAGCCAGCAC
>CAMWTG010000061.1 GCA_947177115.1 uncultured Clostridia bacterium | reverse complement strand
GTCTACAAAGTGGGCATCTCTCAATATGTCACCCACCCTGCGCTGGACGCCGCCACCGAGGGATTCCAGGATGCACTGAACGAACTGCTCCCCGGCCAGGTGAAGTTTGACTTCCAGAATGCCGCCGAGGACATCCCCACCTGCGCCACCATTGCCACTTCCTTTGTATCCCAGAATGTGGATCTGATCATGGCCAACGCTACCCCGGCCCTCCAGGCCGCTGCCGCCGCCACCGGAGACATCCCCATCCTGGGCACTTCCGTCACCGAGTACGGCGTAGCCTTCGGCATCAAGGACTTCTCCGGCACCGTTGGCGGCAACGTCTCCGGCACTTCCGACCTGGCGCCCCTAGACCAGCAGGCCGAAATGATCCATACCTGGTATCCTGACGCCAAGACTATTGGCCTGCTCTACTGCTCCAAGGAGGACAACAGCCAGTACCAGGTGGACACCGTTCAGAGTTACCTGGAGGGCATGGGCTATACCTGCACCCAGTACTCTTTCTCTGACTCCAATGATATCGCCGCCGTCTGCCAGACCGCCGCTGACAACAGCGATGTCCTCTATATCCCCACCGACAACTCCGCTGCCTCCAACACCCCTGTTATCGACAACATCTGCCGGGGCAACATCCCTGTATTCACCGGTGAGGAGGGGATTTGCCAAGGATGCGGTGTAGCAACCCTGTCCATCAGCTACTATGACATCGGTTACAAGACCGGCGAAATGGCCGCCCAGATCCTGACCGGTCAGGCGGATATCTCCACCATGCCCATTGAATATGCCCCTGAGTTCGTTCAGAAGTACAATCCCACCATCTGCGATGCGCTGGGTATTGCCGCTCCCGATGGCTATGTAGCCATTGAAGGATAAACGGCAAAACAGAAATGGGAAAAGAGAGGAAAAGGGGGTTCCTTTTTCCTCTCTTTTGTGATAAACTGCTAAAGTCTATTGACTATTTTCCGTTTTAGGAGGCAATTGCGTATGCTGTCATTCATCAGCGCTCTGCCGGCAGCCATATCCCAGGGGTTGGTCTGGGGCGTCATGGCCATCGGCGTATATATCACTTACAAGATTCTGGACATCGCCGACCTGACGGTGGATGGGTCCTTCTGTACCGGGGGCGCGGTCTTCGTTATGCTGTTCGGCGCGGGAGCCAATATCTGGCTGGCGCTGCTGGCGGCGGTGCTGGCCGGTATGTTGGCGGGACTGATTACAGGTCTGCTCCACACCGCCTGCGGCATCCCGGCCATCCTGGCCGGGATCCTGACCCAGCTGGCGCTATGGTCCGTCAATCTGGCTATTATGGGCATGAAAGCCAATGTGGCCATCAATATCATCGACCAGACCAATCTGGACAAGCTGCTGGTCTCCCTCCGCTTTGTGCAGGATGTGGCAAAGGGAACCCGCCCCTTCTACCGCCATCCCATCTTTGTAGTGGGCCTCTTTACCGCGGCGGTCATTGCCATCCTGTACTGGTTTTTCGGCACGGAGCTGGGCGCTTCCCTGCGGGCCACCGGCGCCAATCCTAATATGGCCCGGGCCCAGGGCATCAATACCAATGTGGGAAAGGTGCTTGGCCTGATGATCTCCAACGGCCTGGTGGCCCTCTCGGGGGCCCTGCTGAGCCAGTATCAAGCCTTCGCCGATGCCAGCATGGGCAAGGGCGCCATTGTCATTGGCCTGGCTGCCGTCATTATCGGCGAAGTGCTGCTCTCCAGACTCTTCACCAACTTCGCGCTGAAGCTGCTGGCGGTATCCATCGGCGCAATCGTCTACTATATCGTCATTCAGGCTGTGGTAAGTCTCAGCGGCATCGACACCAATTATCTGAAGCTGATCTCCGCTGCTATTGTGGCGATCTTCCTGGCTATTCCCTATTGGAAAGAGCGCTTCAACGCCCTCCTTGCCAAATTCATCCGGAAAAGAGGTAACATTGATGCTTGATGTGCAAAATATCAAAAAAACCTTCAACCCCGGCACCGTCAATGAGAAGACCGCCCTGCGGGACGTGAGCCTTCATATGGAGGAAGGCCAGTTCGTCACCGTTATCGGCGGCAACGGCGCGGGTAAATCCACCCTGCTCAACGCCGTAGCCGGTGTGTGGCCGGTGGACGGGGGGCGCATTACCATCGGCGGGGTGGACGTGACCTATCTGCCGGAGCACAAGCGCGCCAAATATATTGGCCGGGTATTTCAGGACCCTATGATGGGCACCGCCGCCACCATGCAGATCGATGAAAATCTGGCGCTTGCCATGCGCCGGGGCCGGCATCGTACTCTCCGGATTGGCATTGGCAAGTCCGAGCGGGCAGAATACCGGGAAATGCTGAAGATCCTGGACCTGGGGCTGGAGGACCGGCTGACCAGCAAGGTAGGCCTTCTTTCCGGCGGCCAGCGGCAGGCGCTGACGCTGCTGATGGCCACCCTGCAAAAGCCCAAGCTGCTGCTTCTGGACGAGCACACCGCCGCCCTGGATCCCAAGACGGCGGCGAAAGTGCTGGACGCCACTGAACGCATTGTGGGCAAAGATCATCTTACCACGCTGATGATCACCCACAACATGAAGGATGCCATTGCCCACGGCGACCGGCTGATCATGATGTACAACGGCCGGATCGTTATCGATGTCTCCGGCGAGGAAAAGAAAAAGCTTACCGTTCACCAGCTGCTGGAGCTGTTTGGAAAAGTCAGCGGCAGCGATGAGGCAGATGATACGCTCCTTCTCTCCTGAGTTCACCGCCCGAATACCTGGGCGGCCACCTGGGCCGACTGGGCGGCATCCTTGGTATAGAAGTCCGCGCCGATCTGATCGGCAAAGCTTTGGGTCACCACCGCGCCGCCTACCATGATCTTACAGGGAGCCCCGGCATCCCGGAGGGCCCGGATGGTTACAGCGATATTCTGCGCCGTGGTGGTCATCAACGAAGATAGCCCCACCAAAGCCGCTCTGGTCTCCAGGGCGGCTTTTACAATGGTTTCCGGAGGCACGTCCCTGCCCAGGTCAATGACCCGATAGCCATAGTTTTCCAGCAGCATCTTCACGATGTTTTTGCCAATATCATGGACATCGTCTTTTACGGTGGCCAGCAGAATGGTCCCCTTCTCCCCGGCCCCCTGGGGCAGGCGGGTGCGTATTACGTCAAAGGCGGCTTTTACCGCCTCGGCGGAGGCCATCAGCTGGGGCAGGAAGAGAGTCCCCTGCTCGTACCGCTCCCCTACCCTGTCCAGGGCCGGGATGATACGCTTGTTTACTATCTCCAATGGAGATTCCCTCTCCAGCAAAGCTGTTGTTGCCGCCGGAACGCCGGACTTCTGCCCTGTCACAAGCAGCGTCTCCAGAGGCAGCTCCTCCTGTCCTGTGGGGCGGTATGCGCCGCCGATGCGTTGGAACCGGGAAATATATGCCCCGCAGCCCTTGTCCGTACCGGCCAGGACCTTCATCGCCGCCAGCGTGTCCCGTATACGGCTGGATTCCGTATTGACAATGGGCACATTCAGCCCTGCCGCCAGACAGGCCGCCAGAAACGCGCAGTTCAGCTCATCCCGCCCCGGCAGGCCATAGCTGACATTGGATACGCCCAACAGCGTCTTGTACCCTGCCGCCCGGACCAGACGGATGGCCTCCAAGGCCGCAAGGGCCTCCGCTTGATCCACTGAGGCTGCCATGGCCAGACAGTCAATCAAGATATCCTCCCGGCGCACCCCAGCCTTCTCCGCCGCTGTTGCAGCCCGCAGGGCCACATCCCGGCGCACCTCCGGATCTCCGCTGATACCACTCTCATCCAAGGCAAGCACAATCAGCCCTGTGCCGTACTTTACCGCCAGGGGCAGCATGGCCGCCAGACTGTCCGCCCTTCCGTTGACGGAGTTCAGAATGGGCCGTCCGCGGCAGACCCGCAGCGCTCTCTCCAACGCCGCCGGATCTGAGCAGTCAATGACCAGAGGAAGAGGTGAAACTTTCTGAATCGCCAGCACCAGATTGGGCAGAGCTTCTTTCTGGTCGATATCCGGCAGTCCGGCATTCACCACCAGAAAATCTGCCCCCTCTTCCTGCTGGGCTATGGCGGCTCCGGCAGCGGCATCCCAGTCCTTGGCGTACAGAGCGTCCTTCATTCCGGGACGGCCTGTGGGGTTGAGGCGCTCTCCTACCGTGGCAATCGAGGTTTCTGTCAGAGCCACCGTCCCCTGCCAGCCGCAGAGACGGCAGGCGCCGTCCGGTTCCCGCCGTACCGGCGGGGCGCTCTCATGCAGGACGCGCCGCAAGGTCCGGATATGCTCCGGCAATGTGCCGCAGCAGCCGCCCAGGATGGATGCGCCGTCCTCCAGGAACACCCTGCCCCATCTGGAAAACTCCTCCGGGGTCACATCATATACCGTCTCACCGCCCACCAGCCGGGGCAGCCCCGCGTTCGGCTGGATCATCACCGGCAGATGGGTATTTTTCAAAATCTCTTTCAGCACGGGCCGCAGCTCCCGGGGCCCCATAGAGCAGTTCAGGCCGATCACATCCGCCCCCAGGCTGGTCAGCATGACCGCTGCCGCCGCCGGGTCCACACCCAGGAAAGTTTTTCCGTCCTCCCCGAATGTCATAGTAACGAACACGGGAAGGCTTGTTCGCTCTTTCGCCGCCAGCAGGGCGGCTTTGACCTCCAGCAGATCGCTCATGGTCTCGATAAGCACCAGGTCCGCTCCGGCCCGCTCCCCAGCCTCCATGATCTCCACAAACTGCTCATAGGCATCCGCAAAGGTCATCTCTCCAAAAGGTTCCAGCAATGCTCCCAGTGGCCCAACATCCAGCGCCACGCGGTTTGCCGCCCCAGCCGCACGTCTGGCGGCGGCGATTCCGGCAGCAATGTATGGAGCGGGGTCCTCCCCCAACTTCCTTCTACTGGCGCCGAAGGTGTTTGCCGTCAGAATATCTGCTCCGGCCTCCCGATAAGCGGCGTGGATCTTTTCCACCGCCTCCGGTGCAGTCAGGTTCATCTTTTCCGGTGGAATTCCTGCCGGGAGGCCGGCGGATTGGAGCATGGTGCCCATAGCTCCATCAAAAAGTAGAGGTATTTTCCAGTCGATCATGGCAGTTTCTTCCTTTCATCACTTTGCTGCAGTCAAAAGGGACCTAAAAAAGCGCGGCGTATCCTTGCCCTATGTGCTGAAAAAACGTGCCGCAAAGCACGTTTTCTCCTTAGCGCCTGTCCGCACCGCAGCATGCAAGATCAGCTGCTGAACAGGCTCTTATGCCCTTGGATGGGCTTTATGATAGACATCCTGCAGTTTCTGCTTTACCATATGGGAGTAGATCTGGGTGGAAGAGATATCCGCATGCCCCAGCATCTCCTGAATGGAACGCAGGTCCGCCCCATTCTCCAGCAGATGGGCCGCAAAAGAATGTCGCAGGGTGTGGGGGGTAATGTCCTTTTTGATCTGCGCCTTGTCCTGATAGTATTTGCCGATCTTCCAGAAACCCTGACGGCTCATGCGCTCGCCGCTCATATTGACAAAAAGCGCCTGTTCCTGCGGATCAAGCACCAACTGTGGCCGGATGTCCCGCACATAATCGCTCAAGGCCTTCACCGCTGCGGCATACAGTGGGATGATCCGCTCCTTTCCCCGGCTGGTACACCGGATAAAGGCGCCCGGCAGGCTCACATCGCCCACATTCATCCCGATCAATTCGCTGACCCGGATACCGGTGGCGTACAGCAGCTCCAGCATAGCGTGATCCCGATACCCTTTCGGATCCACACACTGAGGCTGTTCCAGGAAACGCTCCACCTCTTTGCCTGTCAGGATCTGGGGCAATTTCCGTTCTGTCCTCACCGGCGCTGCGTCTTTGGCCGGATTCCTGCGGATCACGCCGCGGTTGACCAGATAGCCGTAGTAGGATTTCAGCGAGGCCGCGCTGCGGGCCACGCTGGCTGTGGACTTGCCCCTGCCGGCCATATAGGTTATGTAGCGCTCAATATGCTCCGTCTCCCCTTGGGGCGGCTCCAGCCCCTCCGATTCCATCAAATACCGTGAAAACTGCGTTACATCCCGGACATAGGAGGCGATGGTGTTGCCGGAGGCGTTCCGCTCCAGTTCCAAATAACCGGCAAACGCCTTGATATAATCCGCCACAGCTTCCCCTCCTTCCACAAAAACTAAATAGACTCCAATGCCGCCCGAAACAGCACCGGCGTCAAAAGCCGCTCGCAGAATATACCGGCGGCCAAAATTACAGCACACAACAAAAAAAGCAAAAAATAGCGGCTCCCATACAGCACCGGCATAGAGCGCTTTCCCCGGCCAAAGGACAGGGCGAACAGCTCCATGGACAGCGGCCACGCCGCCTCCGCCAATACCAGGAAACAGGGTAGTGTAAACACCAACCGCACGATCAGCGCGCCAAGAGCCAGCACAGTCCCCGCCCGGCCATAGCACCGTACGAAGCAGGATATTGTATACATTGTAAAAAAACCAAAAGCACCGGACAGCGTTGGGATCAGCGCCACCCCTACCGCAGAGAACCCTAGCAGGAACAGCGCCGCGCCATATCCGAAATACATGACCAGACAGCTGGCCAGGCTTGTCTCCACACCGCCTGCATCGTACAAGCGGCAATAATCGCTCAGATATCTCCCCAGCGCCGTCCAGATCTCCTCACCGCAGGATCCGGCATACAGGTGCCCCACCAGGGCCCCCGCCAGAAACAGAGCCGCCAATACCAGTTCCCGCAGTACAGACGGATCCCACCCGCCTAATCGGATCGTCCGCAGGACCATTCGCCCACGCATCTTCCATCACCTCTCCACCAGCCTATGCGCAGTGGACAAGTTTTAGAAGCAGCGGCAAGAAATCACAAGGCTCCCGCCTTATGTGGACCGGTGCTGGAGCAGAAAAATGTCTATCTATAAATATAGTGCAATTTTCTGCATTTCGCAAGAGAAAATCAAAATATTTGCATCATTTTGTCAGTTATGACAAAATGTTATGTCAACTATATTATGTAAACTTACCGCCTGCCCGACTTTTCGTCCGCTTTTTTGCCTGCTTCTCCCGAATATTTTGTGGATGCCCGGAACGCAGCCCCTACATGTGGGGCGAAAGGTTGATTACAAATCGTAATCAGCCTTCCATCCTGGCAATCAGCTGTTTTTCTGAGATTTTCTCAATTTTTGGTTATTTTCACACCTTGACAAGCGCCTGCTATCTGCGCCTTTTCCGGCGGGAACCAGTCCGTCCCCGCTTTCCCTTCGGCAGGTTATACCCCACCAATGCTGCCAACAGCCCGCCGGCAGCCATGGACAGGCCCAAGCCGGTCAGCCCATTCTCAATCCGCACCGCATCCGTAGTGATCAGCGCTGCTGTCAGTGTCAAGGACAGAAACACCACCACCACTACTGGCACCGACAGCATGGACGCCCCCTTCCCTCTCAACACACTGTAGCCGCACCCAAGGAAAGACGCCATTGCCGCCGTAACGCACACCAGCGGATAGATCTGGTCCAGCCCCAGCACCCCCCGGTCCACTAACAGTGCGCAAAGCATCTGCAGCAGGATGTAGGAAAGCAGCGAGAGCCCCCCTCCGATCAAGCAGTTTTTCACCATTCCCTCCGGCAGAGACATGACTACCTTTGACATAACAAGACCTCCCGGCAAATTGTCTGATAACCCAGTATATTGGCCGGAAGGTCTCATTATTCAATTGGACGGGCTTATTTTGTCTCGTTGTCGGAGCCTTCCTCAATTTTGGCGGGCTCTTCCTTGGCTTCCTTGGCCTTCTTCCCCTTTTTGTCGGCGGGGGGATTGCTGTTGTTGGTGGAAACAGCCCACTTGGTCAGCTCCATACGGACGCGGTCATCGCTGGTTTCAATGATGATGGATTCCTCGCCCACATGGACGATCTTACCCACAATACCGCCGATAGTCGTGATCTGGTCACCCTTCTTCAGGCTGTTGCGCATTTCCTCCGCCTGCTTCTTCCGCTTGTTCTCCGGGCGGATCATCAGGAAGTACATCAGCGCCAGCATCAATGCCAGCGGCAGCAGCATGGAACCCATGCCCAGAGCGCCCGCGCCCTCCGCCCCTGCGGCGGTATAGAACAATGGCATTTTCCTTTTTCTCCTTGTTGTGTAAAATTTAGGTTTGCGAAACAAAGTGCTTTTGTTATTATACCTTATCCGGAAGGGTTTGACAAGTCCCCAAATTTACAATGCACAAAATTTGCAAAGATAATCACACGGAAGTGGTTAAAAAAGAGATCCCGATTCCTCGGGACCTCTTTTTCAGTCATCAAGCCTCGTAAACAGAAACCTGCTTCCGATCCTTGCCCAGACGCTCAAAGCGGACAACACCGTCAGCCTTGGCGAACAGGGTATCGTCACTGCCGCGGCCGACATTCACGCCGGGGTGAATGTGGGTCCCGCGCTGGCGGACGAGGATATTGCCGGCCAGAACGTGCTGGCCATCGGCGCGCTTGGGCCCGAGGCGCTTGCTCTCGGAATCACGGCCGTTCTTGGTAGAACCAACGCCCTTCTTATGGGCGAAGAACTGCAAACCAATGTTCATCATGTTCGTTTTGCCATCCTTTCTGTAAGATGCGGAGAGGATCCGGACTTATTCAGCCTCCAGGACCTCTATATAACCGGGATACTCGCTGTGCAGCTCCGTGAGATAAACCATCATACCCGTCAGAAGCGTCTGGCAGGTACTTTCCGCAGTCTGTCCCAGGGAACCGGGGATACGGAGGGAAATATGGGCGGTCTTTTCATGGACCTTTACCGCCGCGCACACCCCCATCACCTCATTGAGCACGCACTCGATCAGGCGAACGGTGCTGGTAACGGCGGCACAGACAATGTCCTCGCCCTCCCGGGCATAACCGCTGTGGCCGGACGCATCGAAACCGGTGATCCGGCTGCCCTCCGTATAAAACGTGACGGTCGTCATGCCTTACGCGCTGATCTTCTTGATCTCGACCTTGGTGTAGGGCTGACGATGACCCTGACGCTTGCGGTAGCCCTTCTTGGGATTGTACTTGAAGATACGGATCTTCTTGCCCTTGCCGTTCTTCAGAACGGTGGCCTCCACCTTGGCGCCCTTGACGTTGGGCGTGCCAATGGTGGCGCTGTCGCCGTCCAAGATGGCCAGGACCTGGTCAAAAACCACCTGGCTGTCGGCCTCTGCGGGCAGCTTCTCGATGAACAGAGTATCACCCTCCGCCACCTTGTACTGCTTACCGCCGGTAACAATGATTGCGTGCATTCCTTTTGCACCTCGCTTTCCTTTATTATGAAGCACTGACCGCGCTCCTTTACGGGCTCGCTGTCGTAGGCGGCGTCCCGGAGACGCACTTTGGCCCATTCAAAGCGGCTTACTTAGTATAACAGTGCCCTTTTGGATTGTCAACAGTTTTTTCAAATATCCGGCAAAAATGTTGATTTACAATTCCATTTGAACGGGGCCACCCGTATCAAAAAATTGTAAGGAGACTGAAAAATCCATGAAAATCAAAGTAATCGGTAAGGCCCACCGTGAAGGAGTGGCAAAGAAGACCGGCAATCCCTACAACTTCAACCAGATCCACTATACCGGTCCGGACCGTGGCGTGGAGGGCCTTGCGGCTCTTGTGCTGAATCTGGACCCGTCCCTGATTCCCTTTGCTGACATCAAACTCAACGCCGAGTATGAAGTGGACTTCGGCCCCCGTGGCTACGTTGTTGGCTTCACGCCCGTGAAGTTTTAAGCCATGCCAACCCCACCAGCTTTTGACCTGTCCTGCCCATGTCCCGATTGGGGCGTGAAATGCTGGAACTGCCGCTACCGCCCCTGGTGCTACCTCTTTCGTAACCGTCCCCCACCACCTGCGCCGCTCCCGTTTCCCAAACGGCGGCGCAGGCGGTAGCCGGTTTCTACAAAGCCGGTAAAGGTCAGTATTACCCTTTACCGGCTTTTGTAGAATTGTAGAAAGTCGAAACGAAAGAGAGGGCGCGTTTTATGCCACAGTCCCGTAAATGGCAGTTGACCATCAACAACCCAGCCGAAAAGGGTATCACCCATGAAGTCCTGAAAGAATCCCTTTCCAAGTTTGCCGGTATGCTCTACTGGTGTATGTGTGACGAAACCGGCAGCGAGGGTACCTATCATACCCATGTGTACTTTGTTCTCCGCACTCCTACGGTCCATACCGTAGTCGAAAATCGCTTTCCCAGCATCCATCGCGAAAACGTCAAGGGCACGTCCCAACAGAATCGGGACTATGTGCGCAAAGACGGCGAGAAATATAACAAGTCTCCGGATGGTTCCTATAGCTACATTGATGGCTCCGGTAAAACCCATATCGGCACAAACCATACGGACACTTTCGAGGAATGGGGCGAAATGCCCGTAGAGCGCCAAGGCAAGTCTAAAGACGTAGAAAAAATCTACACCCTGATAAAAGACGGCGCAACAAATCTGGAAATAATCGATGCCGTTCCTAGCGGCATGATGAACATAGACAAGATTGAACGTACACGTTCAATACTTCGCGACACCCACTTCGCCAATTCTTGGCGTGAACTCCACGTAACGTACATCTTCGGTACTACCGGCGTAGGGAAGACCCGTTCCGTGATGGACAAGTACGGCTATCAGAACTGCTATCGTGTTACCGATTACCGGCACCCCTTTGATACCTACGATGGACAGGACGTGCTGATATTGGAAGAATACCGCTCTCAATTCAAGATCGCCGATATTCTCAACTATCTGGACGGCTATCCGCTTCTGCTCCCCTGCCGTTACTTTAACCGGCAGGCGTGCTACAGTAAGGTTTTTATCATCAGCAATCTCCCTTTGGAAAAGCAGTATACAAATGTGATACAAGAATCCCGTGCCGCTTTCTTTCGCCGCATACATCAGGTGCGGGAGTATCAAAACGGCTCTGTGCTGGAATACGACAGCATTAGCAAGTACATGACCCGCCCGTCTTTCGTCCCGATGGAGAGTGCCGAGGTCCCTCCTTGGGAAAATAACGAATGAATCTACACTTTCAAAACCGGAGGTTTTCCCATGAAAAAGTCACAGCGGGTATTGTCCCTCCTGCTCTGTCTCGTTGTTATGTTGTCGATGATCTCCGCGCCCTCCGTGGCCTATGCTGGTTTTGATGAAGCGGCGGCTTATGGTAGCGAGACTATAAATAAATGGTTGAATGGGGTCCATGATGCGGTAACTTTTGGTGGTTGGAATATCGTAGATTATTCTAAGGCGCTTTTTTCTTCTTCTCAACCTCAGAAATACTATACCACCCCCACCAGCAGCGTGCAAGACCAATATGGCAATGTCA
>CAMWTG010000060.1 GCA_947177115.1 uncultured Clostridia bacterium | reverse complement strand
TTGCGTATTTCTACGCAGATTGTCAAGGAACAAAGCGCACGATGGTGTCCACCAGCTTATTCTGGAAGATGGACAGGCGGTTGCCCAGGCCAATGGCGATGTTGCCCCAGAGGTTTTCCCTGGCCTTCAGAAACAGCCCGTGGTGGCCCTTGGCCGGGTGCTCCGGCGGGAGAGTGGCCAAGGTACGGTTGATCTCCTGGATGCTCTGGTTCGCCATGATCTGGTACACGTCTCCAAGGCCCCGCTGCTCAATGGGCAGCAGGTTCCCATTGGCATCCTTCAGATTGCAGACGTAGTGAAGCAGGGCCATGAGCAGATTCAGCTCCGCCCAGCTCCAGAAGTCGTCCGCCTCCCTGGGGCCGGAGGTATTCTTGATGATGGTGTTGGCCACCGTCTGCACCAGATGGGTCTCTTTGTCCAGGGAGTACAGGCAGTTCCATCCATCCGAATGGGCCATGTCCAGGAAGTTGACCGCCTTGACGTAGTGGCCTTTTTCTCGGAAGTAGGGCGAGAGCTTTTCAAAAAGCTCGCCCTTGGGATCTGTGACAAATACGGACTCTCCCCGCTGGGCACAGCCCATGAGGAACGGGATAATAAAGCCCCTGGACTTTCCGCTGCCCGGAGCACCGATGCAGAGCAGGTTGTTGTTGTCGCCGGGGATCATCCGGTGGGCGGCGTAAACGGCGTACTTGTCCGGGTCGTCCTCGTGGGCTTTGTGCTTGCCCAGCATCATACCCTGTACTTTCTCAACCTCGCCCAGTTCCAGGAACTCTCTCATCTCCTTTTTCGTCAGGAAGCCGGAGGAGCCATGGGTAGCGTCCGGGAGGATGTCAAACCCGCGCGGATCGTGGATGTACTTGTAGCCGGAGAACCAGATGTACCCCTTTTTCGTGATGAGGCAGACCAGCAGTACGATCACGGCGGTAACGCCCAGGCCGAAGGGTGTAAACACCACGAACCAGTTTTTGAATGGGTTGACTATCCAAATGCTGGGGACTTCCTGCCCGGGGAGGTGGAAGGTGGCCTGCCGCCCCAGCTTCAGGGAGTTGAGAAGCATCCCGTAGAAATACCAGGCGGTCAGCCCCAGGGGAATATAGAGCGGAAATTTCGCCTTGTGCCGCTCATACCATGGACCGCATTTCTTTTCAATGAGATCCTCCAGCTTTTCCATGAGTTTGGAAGGACGGAGCATCGACAACATCTCCTTTCGGGGTTATGAATTGAGTACGCGGGGGCGTGTAGGGGACCGGCGGCCTGCCGGTGACTGCGGAGACGGCCTCATCCGTAAGGACAAACACGCGGGCGAGACCAGTATCCCGATAGCGGGAAAACAGGACGGACTCCGCCTGCCCCTCCAGGGCGGCTATGGCAATCTGCTTCATGCCGTTTGCCTTCGCAATTTGGAGAGCGGTATCAATGCGCCGCAAGTCCATATCCGCCGCCATGACAAAGGGCATCCCCTGGAAAACAGCATCCCAGGCGGGAGCGTCTTTGGGCGGAGGCTGGTACTGATTTTTTAATGCAGCCTGCGTCAGTTTTTTTCGGTAATCTGGCACAGACATAATCTGCAGCTGCACCGCGCCGGTATCGTCACAGGAGAGCAGATGGACCGGAAGCTGTAAACAGCGGTAGGCATCTCCGTAGAAGATCAACTTCGTATCCATCTTGCTGGTCTGCTCCAGTTCTGTGAGAATGTCTGCGTAACTCTCCCCGGCAAAGATAAACGCCCGCGGGGTGTTTCGGAAACGGGCGGTCTGATTGGTAAAAGCGGTCAGTTCATCCGTGAGGGCCAGTTTGCCGACACCTGAACAGACGTAGTGAATAGCGTAGAGGGCATCTCCCAGGTGGGCAATGGCGGCAATACGGGTACTGCCCCAGGGGTTGGAGCCACGACCGCGAGAGACAGCGGATAGGAACAGTGACGGAGAGGCTGTTATGCTTCCTGCTTCTGTTGTGAAAATGTCAATGCCTCCTTGGTATGCAGTCAGGGCCGTTCTGCTCAGGCGGATACGGCGTTGAATCGCATCGCCATGGTATGATTGTGTGAGCTGGGGGAGCTTTCCCTCAAAGACATTCTGTAAAAGCAGACGGCCATGATTGGAAAGGGTGATCGCACCGCTTCCGCGATGCCGATGGGCCAGCCCCAGCCGCATCAGATTTTCCCATTCTACCGGAGATGATATGACATTCAAGTCCTCTGGCTGAACGTATTGGCACCAGCACAGCAGGCGAAGCGTGTCTATGTCACGTTGGCTGAAAATCATACACTCTCCCCTCTATTCCACCATTTCAGATAGAGCCCGCCCAGCAGCTCGCAGAGGGGCCGGAACTCGTGCCCTTTCTTCGGCACGATGAAGATGACCCGCCGCCCCTGCTGCCGGAGCCGTCCGCCCAGACATTGCAGGGTGAACGTCTTTCCCGCGCCGGAGGAGCCCCCGATCCAGCAATTGCCGTTGGTGTACTTGTAATCATCGTATGGATCGAGAAATACCGGGGAACGGTTGTAGAGATTTAGCCCTAGGAAGACTCCGTTGCGGTCGCTGAGCTCGTAGGAGGCAAAGGGGAACGCCGCCGCCACACCGCTGGTGAGGGCGTTGCGCCGGGACTTCCGCTCCACATCCGGGTCCAGGGACAGCAGCGGCAGGGCGGAGAGGAACGCCTGCTCGTTCTTGTAGTCGCACCGCCGGGCGATCATATCTACCGATACACACAGCTTCTCAACCGCAGTGACCCGCTGCTCCAGCGTCTCCGCATCGTCCGCCACCACTTCGACCAGCGTGTGCATGTAGTAAAAGTCCTCTCCTTGCCGGTTCATCGCATCCTTCAGGTAAAGCCCGGAGCTGATGGCACTGTCCAGCTCCTCGTAGTCCTGGCGGGTATCGCCTACATCCCGCATCCGGGAGCGGTTGACCATGGTAGTCTGGGCGATCTTGGAGAGAATCTTATCCTTGGGCTGCCGCTTGGCAGTGAAAATGAGGTTGATCCCCTCTCCGGCTTCCACCAGCGGGGTGAGCCAACAGGAGCCAACTGTGGTGGAATATCCGTACCCGGCTATGTAGAGATAGGCGTGATATACGCCATCCACGATGATATGGTCCCGGTTCTTGGTGTCCACCGTAGTAGGTGAAAGAATGTCCAGGATCGTGGTAGAGCCGGATTCCAGTTCCGTCAAATCCGGTTTCTCCTCACCAAACAGCAGGCGCTTCAGCCCGGACTGCTTCTTCTCCGCAGTCGGCAATTTCTTTTTTGCCCGAGCCTTGGCAGGGGCGGGTTTTGTGCCTTTCTTCTTCTGCATAGCATCCTCCTACTCAAAAATCCCATGTACGGCGGTAGTCATATCAAACACGCCCTCCGGCAGCTTGACCCGGAGGCTGGTGCGCTTATTGATGATCTCGTACAGCAGCTTCAGAATAAAATCATCCGAATAGCGGGGCTCCAGTACCTCCAGCTCACATATGTCCAGATACCGCCGGGCGGTGTCTGCTTCCTCGTTGAGCCGCTGAATAATGGCGGCGACAGAATTGCCCTTGGATTTCATGTGTGCCTCATACTGGAAGATCAGGAAAAAGCGGTGCCGGATGGCATCGCTGGCAACACCCTGACCGATCTCTCTGATGTTGTCCTGGATCATCTCACGACAGGATTCGTTTGCCTCTGTCTCCGCGCATTTCTTCATCCGCTCCACATAGTCGGCAGTATCCGCCGGAAGCGTCCGGGCCTCCAGCTGGAGATTATCCGGCGCGATCTTCAGGTAGGCGGCATAGCTGGAAATGATATTCTGCCGGTCGTTAGGCGATTTTAGGTAGATGTTGACCGGCAGCACCTCCAGGATCTTGATAAAACGGTTATCACGGGTGATAACCACACCGCTGATGATATTCTTGATGGGAAGCCACGCCTGGATGCTGTCCCGGTAGGCCCCGCCGCCGCTGGCGGTCTTGACGCTGCCGCCAAAGATCAGTTCTTTTAAGTTCATGATAGTATCCCTTTCTTTCCCGGATATTGGTAATCCTCCCACATGCAGGAGCGGAAGGCCGCCCGATGGTTGACCCACCGGGCAAACGCCTTCTGCTCCACAGTTGGTTCTCCGCCGTCATAGTCCCAATACGGTTGGGCGAACGGCTCCACGCCCATCTCCCGCAGGGCCAGGACTCTCCGATGGGCATCCTCCACATCCCGCACCAGGACATACGCCCAGAAGCGTGAGGGGGCGGCCCCGGCTTCCCGGAGATAGGCGGTAGCCTGCTCCACTACCGGGAGCATTTCGCTGGTATCGCAGGACATTCGGATAAAGCGTATCCAGTGGAGCCGGGCCAGCATTTTCGCAGCCTCGGTGGTAATCAGCCGGGCATCCAGCCCCTGGTTGAAATCCACCCAGACACTCGCCCCGCCCATGCGGCCAATCTGCTCCAGACCATGCTCCGATGCCAGAACATTGTTGTCCAGAAAGACGATTTCCCGGCTGTCCGACCGCTTGATCTCATCCCAGGCGGCCGCAGGATGGATGTCTCCCTCCTTGCGGGGCACTATGCAGTATTCGCAGTGGCGAATACAACCGCGCGTCAGGAAGCCGATAGCCCGCTTGAATTGTGGATAGATGCTGTAATCCGGCGGTGTGGCCTCGATCTCTGGCGGGAGTGTGCCGTAGTCCTTATAGCCGGTCCCACCTGTCATGATTTCATCTGCGTTGATGACTGCATCAAAATCAGATGTGAAGGTAAAAATTTTTGAAAGATATACCTTGTCATAATGGGTAAAGCCATTCCACGGAATCACCACGCAATTTATGCCATGCGGATAACCGCATGAGGGCCAGATTGGGGAAATGGTTGTGCCCATCCACCGCGACCAGGCCAACCTTCCCCCCCGGTAGCTGATGAGCCTGCGTTCCTTCCGCCAGCGCCACCAGTTGCCCAACCACCGGGTCAGGCTGTCATCATTGATTCCTAGCAGGCCGAAACCACCCAGCGGCACGATGATAACCATAGTGATAATGATCTTTGGTGTCAGCGCCGTAGGCAGCAGGGTAAGGCACAGATACAGCGCCGGACCGGCCAGCAGAACCGCTTCTATCATATTGCGAAGCTCAAACAGGCCCATGACCCGCCCGGCATCTGTGAAATTGGTCGGTATGTAGTAGGTTTCAATGTTCATCTGATCCTTCCTCCGCCAGCTCCAGGAGGCGGCCCCTGTATTTCAGGAAGTCCGCCTCCAGAAGCAGCAGTTCTTATTTTCGATTGGCGATCACAGTTTCAACGGCATCGGCTAACTGCGCCTCCAGCCGGACCAGCTGCGCTTGGACAGTTCCGTCTTCACAACGCCGTACTTCGTCCCCATGGCCTCGATCACATAGCCGTTTCCGATGTAGCCGCCGATATGGCCCTGCTTCCAGACGGCCAGCCCCACGATGTCCGGCATGGCGTCCATGGTTCCGGACTCTGTGGCAGACTGGTACATCTGGTTCACGCCATAGTCCGGCATTCCATTGGTTCCGTACTTGATCTCCAGAGAACTTGCGTCCAGCCAGCCATATCCCTTGATGAGTCCTACGCAGTCCGCTGTCCGGCGGTTCAGCCAGTTATTCCGGATAAAGTCCGCATATTTGCCCACGCCGTCCGGATACTGTTGGAGCTTGTAATCAAACAGCGATTGGGTCAGGACGTTGCCGTAAGTCCCCCAGACATAGCCCCAGCCGTTTTCCCACGCCTGAATGGCATATGCAGCCAAATCAAGATTGTTCTTGGTGTTGGGACTGATAAAAGCGGAAATATCTATGGCGTTATCCCCGCTGCTGCCGGACCCGCCGGGAGTGATGCTGCCGCCGCCGGAGGTATCGCCCTCGTAGCTGGGCGGCGGAATATCGAAATGATCCCTGTATTTCTCAAGAGCATCGCTTTCAGAAAGGACCTCATACAATACTCCCGCCCAGATCCTGGCTTCATCGTCAAATCCCAACTGGTCCATAAGCTGTTCTGGGGCGATCTTTCCAATCTCCACCTTCAGCGCGGCCCCCTCCAAGAGAGGGTCCACTGTCAGCCGGGAGGTACAGAATTGCCGGATATCCGCCGCGCTCATACTGTCCAAGTCCTGCTGGTGCAGCACGGAGCTGACGGCGATGAGCCAGAGGAGGTCATCCTCATCAAAGCCGAAGAACATATTCGGCAATGCGGTGAAGATCATCAGCGGCGTAAGCAGCAGCGCCGTTACAATGACCGCAACAGAGGCAAGGCCATGGCGCTTATCCTCCATGGCCTATACCTCCGCTATGGCCGCTGCGGTCTGGCGGTTTTGCGCCGGACTGCGGTTTCGATGCGGGCGGCGCGGAACTGAGGCCAGGAACGCTTGCCGGGAGGCGTCACGCCCTGGCCGGCATTTTTCCCTTTCGCCCGTTTTGCCTGGTTTCCAGCCGTCCGGCCCTTCTCAAACGCACGGGAGCGATCCGGCGCGGTTCCTGCTATATCGGAGCGTATACCGGGAGTGGCCGCAGCCGCCGGAGTTCCAATGGACACGGGAGATTTGCTGCGTTCCTGCCGGACCGGACCGCTTACCGGTGCGCTTGGAGCTGTGCTCCACTGCGGGTCGCTCTGAATGTACACTCTCCCGGCGGGTAGAACGGGTCTCCGTTGGCTGTCCAGGCGCGCTCTGCCTGGAGACAGTACCCTTGCCGGGAGCTGCCGCCGCTTTACTGGGATCAGCGGCACGTTGCCGGACCGCCTTCTCGCCCGCCTGATAGCGGGTGGAACGGGTGGCAGATGGGGATATTCCCGTACCTGACACACCGGGCTGAGAACCCCTTGGAGCATCGCTACCTTTCACGGCAATTTTCTCCGCAGAAGCCGTACCCGGAGCACTGCTCGCCGGTGATTTACCATTAGCAGGCTTGGAAAGTTGATTTGTTCCTGCCGTGCCGGATTGGCTGCGCTCAGCGCTCGTGTGCTCGACTATGCCGTCAGAACCGTTGCGGTTGCGTGATCCGCTGCCAAAGCTGCCGCCACAGCCTGTACCGGAACCGCCGGTGCGTGAGCTGCCGAAACCTCCTCCACGGGAACCTCCGCCGAAATTGCCGCTGCGGCTGGAACCAAAGCCTCCGCCGCGACTGCTTCCGCCAAAGCTGCCACGGCTGTCTCTGCTAAAGCCTCCGCCGCCAGTCCGGCCCTCGCCAAATCCACTGCCGCGAGACTGCGTCCCCTGCGGCGCTGCAGCTGTACCGCCTGCTTCTGCGCCATTGCTGCCAGACGAAGGCGGTACATAGCTGGGCGCCCGGCGTGTGCCATAGGTCACAGAGCTTTTCCTGCTGCGCCGTGTCCCGCCGCCACAGTCCTTGCTCCGGTAATGCCTTTCACAATATTTCCGGCTGTGCCCCCAACAGCGCCGCCGATGGCCCCGCCAATAGTTTTCGTCACTTGGGACACCGCGCCGTGCATGACCGTAGCGGCCAGCATACCGGGTATGCTCCTGCCGCCGGGCGCTCCCGTCTGCGCCGGATTCAGACCGATGCGGGTAATGGTGTCGTCCATCCGCTTGGCCACCTTCACTATGCTGAGGATCAGCACCATCCAGGGGATCACGTCCAGTCCGCTGGGGATGGCCGACATAACCGACAGCAGCATCTTGAAGAACATCACGTTCGACACCATCAGCAGGCACATACTGCCGTACATCCGGCACCAGCCTGCGAAGATGGGCGCGGTGCTTTTGCTGCCGCCCATGGAGAAGGCCAGCGGCGCGGCAATGGTCAGGGTGGACAGCACCACATACTGCTCTGCGATCTTCAGCAGCAGCTTCAATACCTTCCACATGATGATGAAGTTGAAAATAATCACTACCAGCCATCCGGCCAACAGATTCCCCAGAATACTCGCGTCCACCAGATGAACGTTGACGGCGTTTGGCAGCTTCAGAAGCGCGATGACCCTGGAGGTCATATCCAGCACGAGCTCACAGAGCTGCGGACTTGCCAGCAGCAGAAACGAGAAGACCGCGCTTCTGCCGAACAGCATCTTGGGGTCTTCCGCCTCAAAGCCCAGGCCGGCAGCCATACCTTTCATCGCCTGGAACACCAGATTCCCCAGCAGCAGCGCCCAGCCCACCGCCAGAGACTTATATTTTTCTTCATAGCACCTCCTTGGCTATAGAGCGGGAGCGGCGCTGCCGCTCTTTCCTGCAAGTATGTCTTCAGAATTTATCCTGAAAGATGATATATGTTTTTCGGAATCTTGTTGAAGTGTTTTGTTTGGGAAATAGTATCAAAATTTCATTTGTATTTTGAGGATGGCCAGTTATAATAAAGGAGCGACACATTGCAGCTGCATCAGATTCTGCAAACACCTATACAGAATGGAGAGAAATCTATGTACAACCAGCGACTGCTCCCTTGGCTCGGTCAGAGTACTGCCGAGGCCATCTTCCTTAAAAAGAGGCCCAATGTTCGCTGGGCTAGCGGCTTTCGAGGGGCCGATTCCTACGTTCTGATGACGCCCAACGATGGCTTTCTCATCACCGATCCCCGCTATACCGAACAGGCTTCCATAGAAGCGCCGGATTTCGCCTTGGTCAACTGGCGGGAAAACGGCGGCAGCGTCATGAAGGCTGTCGCCCATATCCTGAAGGAGCAGAAGATCCACAGCTTGGCGTTTGAGTCCGATGCCATGAGTTTTGGTGAGTACAGCGCGCTCCAAAGCGAAACGGATGCTGCGCTGGTGCCTACCCAAGATGTGGTGGAGAAGCTCCGCAGCATCAAGACTCCGCAGGAGATCGAATATTTGCGGGCGGCCTGTGACATTGCCTGCCGCGCGTTCCACCGCATCGTGAAAGACATCCGTGTTGGCGTCACGGAAAAAGAACTGGCCGCCAAACTCTCCGCCTACATGGTTTTCGAGGGAGCGGATACCCAACCATATGGCAATATTCTTGTTTCCGGGCCGAACACCAGTCTGCTCCATGGCATTCCCTCTGATCGAGCGATCCAGTACGGGGATTTTGTCCTGATGGACTACGGATGCCAGTTTAACGGGTATATGAGCGATATGACCCGCACAGTGGTCGTTGGTAAAGCGAATGACCGGCAGAAGGAAATCTATGCGCTGGAAAAGCAGATGGTCGAGGATTCCCTTGCTGCTATGAAAGCAGGCGTGACAGGTGGAGACATTTATGCTGCATCTGTCCAAGCCATTCAGGATACACCATATTTCCCCTATCACTACGGCGGGATTGGCCACGGGATCGGACTTTTTGTCCATGAATTTCCTTTTATCCGTAAAGACGCTCCGTATGTCTATACAGAAAATATAGTAACCACCATTGAACCCGGCCTTTACGTTCCAGGATGGGGTGGCGTCCGCATTGAGGATCAGGTTATCATCCGGGGGGACGGCTATGAAAACCTAATCAGCGTACCCCATGATCTAATAGAATTATGATCCTTACATAATGCTGCCATAGACGGTGCCGGCGATGGCAAAAATATCGCTGCTGAAGACCGCCAGCATCTGCGGGTTAAATGTTCCGCAGGCCCCGGAGACGATCATACGGCGGGCCTGATCCACGGAGTACGCCTGCTTATACACTCTGGGGTGTACCAAAGCTTCAAAGGCATCCGCAAGGCCCACCACCTGCACCCACGGAGCAATGCAGACGCCCGTCAGTCTGTCCGGATACCCGCCGCCGTCCCAGCGTTCGTGGTGGTGGCGGCAAACATCGCAGATGGCGGAAAACGCCTCGCACTGGCGCAGCGCCGGGTGTTCCTCCAGTATCCGGCAGCCCTGTGTCGTGTGGGATTTCATCACATCAAACTCCTCCGCCGTCAGCGGTCCGGGCTTGTTGAGTATTGCCGGCGGGATCGCCTGCTTCCCAATATCGTGGAGAAGGGCCAGCGTGGAATAAAAGCGGATCTCCAGGGCGGTCAGCGGCGGGAT
The DNA here is from genome assembly GCA_947177115.1 of uncultured Clostridia bacterium. GTDB lineage: Bacteria > Bacillota > Clostridia > Oscillospirales > Oscillospiraceae > Pelethomonas. Next base: position 1,407 of record CAMWTG010000060.1, on the reverse strand, counting down.
CACCGCAGTAGTGGAGAAAACGGCGAGCAGCTTCTCTGTCAGAGCCTGAAACTGTACGCTGTGGGGAGCGTGTTCCAGCAGCAGCTCCTCTCTGCGCAGCACAGTAATGGTAGATTCCATGTCCATCTTGATTTTCCTCACCTCGTCAAATAATATGGAGAGGGACGGCCGCCAGGCCGCCCCTCCATGGAAAAAGGATGTTAATAGCCCGTCTTGGGCAGAGTGGGAGTAGTTGTATTGAGTTTCCGGACGATCGTGACCCAATACGCCTGGGCTGTCTGCCATGTACCCTGGTACTTGCCGCCCGCGTCAGCCCGGTTCATCAGCTGATAGCCGTTGGCAATATTGCCGCTGACCACCACATTCAGCGTGGGGCTGGTGACGGACTGGAAGCCCACGGGGACCTTGCCAAAGTCGAAATAGATCTCCGTGACCTTTTCGCCCGCCTGGGTGGGAATGGCGTTGAGGTTGAAGGCGTAGCTGCTGGTGCTGGTCAGGTTGGAGGCCAGCACCTGATAGTCTCCGCCGGAGCTGGTCTTATAGAGGATGCGGTAGTTCAGCCGTGCGCTGTAAGTGCCGGTGGTCAGCATCATGGCCGTGGCTGCATCAGTGGGGATACGGTCATGCCAGAAGAAGTTGTCCAGCGGTACGTTGGAGGTGTTGGCCACCGTGAAGTCATAGCGCATCTGGCTCCCCGCCAGCACCTCGGCGTTGCCCCGCTTGGCGATGGTCACGCCCAGATTGGAGGGCTTATCATAGTCGGACACCTTGATGATCTGACCGGAGTATTCCAGCGTTTCGTCAAAGGTAGTCCCGCTGAGCTTCCAGTAGGCCGGGGGTGTGACCTCATAAGGTAGGCCCCGCCCCGCCATACTTGCTTTCGCAAGCGGTTTCGGCGGAACCCCCTCCCGAACCGGACGTACACCTCTCGGCGTATCCGACTCTCCATTTGTCTATAAGTCTGGAATTATTTATATTGCTTGGTCTTTGCATAGCACTCTGGGCACAGCGCTATAGACTTGCGCCGCATTTACATCATTTTCAGTTCCAGTTCGTTTTTGCCCGTCAAATCCTTTAACCGCCGCACATGGTGCATATGGATTTCTTTGGTTTCAGCTCCGCACAATTCGCAGATGCCAGTTTTCAGCCGCCTCGCAAGGCTGTTCGACTTGGCATATTTAACATACTGAGGGAGCGTGTCGGCAGACAGGGAGGGCCGGGCAGATTTTTTGGCAAATCCATCATGTCACTCCCATGCTCTCCAGAACCGGGATAGCCCTACCGTAGATGAAGTCCCAGTGTTCCGGCACTTCACCGTACGCCCGTCTCATAAAAATGTGGCGGGGGTGCACAAGATGGAAGAAATCAGGGATCGGATGCTGAAGATTGAAGATCCGCGGCATCCAA
>CAMWTG010000059.1 GCA_947177115.1 uncultured Clostridia bacterium | reverse complement strand
TTGGGCCCCAGCCGGGAAAAACGGCCCTTCTTATCCAATCCTATACCCCTTCCCCCATACGGTCTTGATATACTCCGGATGCCGAGGGTCGGTCTCCACCTTCTCCCGCAGGCGGCGGATATGGACCATGACGGTATTGGCGGAAGAGGGGAAATAGGTCTCCTGCCACACGCTTTCATAGAGATTTTCTATGGAAAAGATCTTTCCCTTATGCTGGATCAGCAGCCGCAGGATCCGCCACTCTGTGTCCGTCAGGTCCAACTCCCTGTCATTGCGCCAGGCCATGTTGCCGGTGAGACTGACCCGCAGGCCGCACCACTCCGCTTCTTCCCGGACCGCCTCCGGTTTGCCCCGGTAGACCCGGTACCGCCGCAGCAGTCCCTTCACCCTGGCCAGCAGCTCCGGATAGGAAAAGGGCTTTACCAGATAGTCATCCCCGCCGCTGGAGTAGCCCATGGTCAGATCCGATTCCTTGCTTTTGGCCGTAAGGAACAGTACCGGCACGTTCCACTTCTCCCGCAGCCGCAGGCAAACATGGTAGCCGGAAATGCCCTCCATCATTACGTCCAGGATCACCAGGTCTACCCCCTCCGGGTGTTCCTCCAGATACCGCAGGGCCTCCTCCCCACCGGCAGCCTCCGCCACCTCAAAGGATTCCCCCGCCAGCAGGATCCGCAGCACATCCCGGATCTCCTGGTCATCATCTACGATCAAAATTTTGTCTCTCATACCGCTTTCCCCTGTATGGATACCGCTCCGTTCATGAAGGTCCGGTATTCCTCGTTCACACAGGCCCCGCGCCCGCCTGTTCCGTCTTCTATAAGAACAGACGCATAGAAAAAGGCGGAAGTTCCCTGATTTTCCTATTTTCTCTGAATGATGTATCTGCTTTGCATCAAAGCGTCATCCGTTTTGTTATATTTTTGCGGTCAACGCGGCGGACATTTTTTTCAAAGGGAAAAGCATCAAAAACTTTAAAAATGGTCTCTAAAAGTTGTAATCTTAATATTTTTTCACAATAGTAATATTGCTTTTTTATTTACAGCAATACACATAAGTGCTGTCAGCGGGCCTGTAGGGGCAGGTATTACCTGCCCGCTCGATCGCACAGGCGGCATGATATCCGCCCCTGCAAGGAATCGTATGAGAACATTTGTCAAGGAGGATTTCACCCAAAAGATGAAATCCCCCCGATAAACTGGAATTGACCGTTCAGCCAGCAAAGCGAATTATTTGCTTTTCCGCATCAACGAATGCCTCAACACCGAACGGAATGATGCAGCGCGGCGCAGCGTGTCCGATATTAATATTGCAAAGGACAGATAATTGTGGATTTCCAATTACATCGATCAGATGCTGTTTGTACTCCTGTGCGTAGGCTTCATCCATAGGTTTGCCTACCAAGACGCCGGAAACGGCATCAAATACGCCCGCTTTTTTGAGATGTTCCAAAGCCTTCCGGTATTTTCCTGGAGACATTTTTTCCTCACTGGATTCCAAGAGCAAAATGCGGTCTTTCCACTCCTCCCGACCCGGGAACAGCTGATATTTTTCACAGAGCAGAGGCATATCAGCATATCGCTCTTCGCTGAAGAAATCATATATAGAGTCAATGCAGCCGCCGAGGATCTTCCCGGAAAAAGCAGGTGATCCTTGCAGAAGCTCAAAACCTCGGTCAGGATGAGAGATTCGCTCCGTGCCAACTTGATCGGGAGTAAAGCTCTTCCGCTCTTCATACCAGGTTTCACTGGGGACAACTTCGCTGATCCTGCCGGTGGAAATCAGTTCTTCAAAGTATTTTCGAGAATATGGAAGCATCTGTGATCCAAGTTCGCAGATATCCGCAAGGAAACTTTGTCCATAAAAAGTGCGCAAGCCGAGCTTGTGCAGCATAAAGTGATTGACGGTTGTATCTGAAAAGCCAAGAAACACCTTTTGAGAAATGGCATTCTGCAGTTCATTATGGTCAAATAAATGGGGCAGCAGGCGGAATGTATCGTCTCCACCAATGGCACAGAGGATCATATCAATTTCAGGGTCGCGGAACGCCTGTAAAAGGTCTTCTGCTCTCTTCTCCGGATGCTCCTTGATGTAATCAATGCCTTTAAGTGCGTTTGGCATAAACTTTACAGCCAAGCCATATTCGTACAGCCTGCGAAGCCCTATTTCTACTTCAAATCTGATAAAATCCTCCCCTATGATGCCACTGGAGAGGCTTACGATTCCAACCGTTTTTATCATTTTCATCGCCTCCAAATTCCGATTAGCCGCATTGCTATGAGCTATGAGCAAAGTATAGCACCGATGCGGGCGATATTCAATCCTTGTTTTTGGACGCTGATAGTAGCAGCAAGCAATGCACCGGTATATACCCGGTGCCGCTTGTTGGCGCCCAATAGCCCCCAAGCCCCTGGAGGGCGCACAATGGCCGCAGGCCATACCACCGCCAGCTTGCTGGAGGTGAGTAAGCGCGCTCTTGCCGAGGGGCCTATAAAGAAAGAGGAGCGTCCAGGTCATCCCCGGACGCTCCCGCTTCGGTTCCCTCCTGCTGGTCGATCACCGCCCTTCCGGCCTGTGTCATTTTACCTCAAATGAACCGTCAGCCAATGTGTATTTGGATGGTGAAACCACCCTTTATAGTCGACACACTCGAGAATCGGTAAAAAGGAAGCGGAGGAAAATGCGGTGTGGCAAGGCGGAGGACGCAGGCGGGCTGACGCCCGCCAAGGACGACAACGCAGTCCACGCCACATTTTAATCGCCGAACTTTACCGATTTTCGAGTGTGTCGACTATACACAATACATCTCATGAGAAAGGCCGGGGAATACCGCCCCCGGCCTTTGAATCGATCATCCGATCTCTTTCTCACGAATAGCATCCGCCAGTTCTTTCGCATAATACGTAATCAGCATGTCCGCCCCCGCCCGGAACACCGACAGAGCCGTTTCGCACATGATGCGCCGCTCGTCCACCAGCCCAGCGGCGGCGGCGGCCTTGATCATTGCGTACTCTCCGGAAACAGAGTAGGCGCACATCGGCAGATCAAACGCATTCGAACACTCCCGGATCACGTCCAGATAACTCAGCGCAGGCTTGACCATCAGGATATCCGCGCCCTCCTCCGCGTCCAGACGGCACTCGCGCATGGCCTCTTTGCGGTTGTGGGGGTCCATTTGATAGCCTTTCCGGTCTCCGAAGGAGGGGGCTGACCCGGCAGCGGCGCGGAAAGGACCATAGAAGGCCGAGGCGTACTTGGCCGAATAAGCCATAATGGCCGTCTGCTGGAATCCGTTTGCATCCAGCGCCCTCCGCAGGGCCGCCACATGGCCGTCCATCATATCCGATGGAGCCACCATGTCCGCGCCGGCGGCGGCGTGGCTGACGGCGATCCTCGCCAGATGCGCCAGAGTCTCATCATTGTCCACCTCATGACCGTGGAGAATGCCGCAGTGGCCGTGGTCTGTATACTCGCACATACACACATCGGTAATCACGGTAAAATCCGGATATTTCGTCTTGATCGTCCGTACGGCCTCCTGGATCACTCCATGCTCCGCCCAGGCGGAGGAGCCGCACGCGTCCTTTTCCGCCGGGAGTCCAAACAGGATGCAGTGTTTTACACCGTGCGCCAGGCACTCCTCCACGGCCTGACATACACTGTCCAGACCGTAGTGGTTCTGTCCCGGCAAGCTCTCAATAGGCCGGACGCCGGAGAGAGCTTCATCTACAAATATGGGATAAATCAGCGCCTCCGGACTCAGCCGGGTCTCGCGGCTGAGCCGGCGGATGGCATCGGTCCGCCGCAGGCGGCGGGGGCGGTTAGTCAGGTCCATAAGTGGATTCCTCCTGTTTATCTGGAATTATAGGATAATGAAATTGACAACGCCATATATCAGGTGGCAGACAGAAAAAATCGCGGCAGGTATCACAGCGGCAAAATTTTTCCTGGCAACAGCAAAGAGCAGAAATGCAAGGCATGGCGGGACCGTCAGCAGCAGGATAACCAGGGGGTTGGTAAATCCCAGATAATACAGGATCCAACCGCCATAGTAGAGCGCTCCGCAGCCGATGCAGCAGCGAATCAGAGGCGTCAGCCCCAGCACGCCGCGCTCTTTATTTGCAAGCATGCAAAGCGCTCCGGCAAACAGGACCTGACACACAGAAGCAACCGTATCAAGAAATTCCGTAGCGGATCCTGTCCTCAAAACATCCCGGGGGGCCGGAACAGCAAACCAGATGAAATTGGGGATCATGACAAGCAGAAACAACAGCAATCCCCAAATATCAAAAGATATTCTGTATTTTCGCATCATGACCGCCTAATTGCTTTCCGCCAGTTCCACCAGTGCGTCAATCGCCGCCTTTTTCGCCACGCGAACGGCGATGCCGTGTTTTTTCGCCTCTCCGGCGGTCTGCTCTCCAATGCACAGTCCTGTGAACCGTCCAAAGTCTGCGTCTGCCCCCACGGCGGATACGAAGCCTCTGACGGTAGAGGCGGAGGTAAAAGTCACATAGTCGAACTGTCCGGCCTCCAGCTCCTCCCGAAGCTCCGCAGATCTTGGGTTATCGCAGATCGTACGGTAAACCGGGATATCGTCAAAAGCGATCCCGGCTGTTTTCAGCGCGTCCGTCAGTGCCGGAGATCCTTCCTCCGCCCGCAGCAGAAGAATTTTTCCCTCCGCCGCGTTTGCCAGAGCCTCGCCCATGCAGGCGGCATTGTAGGCCTCCGGGATGAGATCGGCGGTCAGCCCGTGGACCTCCAGGGCCTTTCCGGTGGCGGGACCGATGGCCGCCAGCTTCACGCCGCCCAGCGCCCGGGCGTCCTTCCCCATACCCCGCAGGCAGGTCCAGAACGCCTCCACCCCTGCCGCACTGGTGAAGCCCAGCCATTCATAAGCCGGGAGCCGCCCCAGCGCATCCGCCATGGCGGGACAGGGGGAGATGGCCTCCGTACGGATGCAGGGAAATTCCACCACGTCCGCCCCCAGTTCCCGCAGCTTGCCCGACAGCGTCCCCGCCCGGTCCTTGGGCCGGGTGACCAATATCCGTTTTCCGCGGAGCGGCAGCCGCTCAAACCAGCACAGCTCCGGCGCCAGCGCACACACGCCGCCCACAATAATCAGCGCGGGACTGCGGATGCCCATCTCCGCAGCCCGCTGCGGCAGCGTCTCCAGAACGGCATCGCACCGCCGCTGTCCCGGCAGGGTACCGCTTTCCACCATGGCGGCGGGGGTCTTTCCGTCCATCCCGGCCTCCAGCAGCCCGCTTACAATGGCGGGCATAGCGGTCACGCCCATGAGAAACACCAGCGTCCCCCCGGTCCGGACCAGGGCCTCAAAATCAATGCGCAGCGGCTCGCCCTCCCGGGCGTGGCCGGTAATCATATGCAGCGAGGACGCAAAGCCCCGGTGCGTCACCGGAATGCCCCCGTAAGCCGCCGCCGCAATGGCGGAGGTGACGCCGGGTACCTCCTCGAAGGCCGCTCCCGCCTGGGCAAGGACCTGCAGCTCCTCGCCGCCTCTGCCAAAAACGAAGGGGTCGCCGCCTTTTAAGCGCACCACATTGCAGCCCGCCTGCGCCTCCTCCAGCAGGATCTGGTTGATCCTGTCCTGGGGCACGGGATGGCGGCTGGCCTCCTTGCCCACATCGATCCGCCGGGCAGAATCGGGGATCAGTTCCAGCACGGCGGGGCTCACCAGACGGTCATAGACCACGACCTCCGCACGTCTGAGCGCCTGCAGTCCCTTGACCGTCAGCAGCCCCGGATCGCCCGGGCCCGCGCCCACCAACGTCACTTTCCCTTTCATAGCCTGCCCTCCTTCAGCTTCTTCGCCAATTCCACCGCCAGCGGGATCCCATCCTCCGGCGGCCCGGAAACCGAGCCCTTCCGCATATGCCCGCTTTCACCGGCATACATCCCAGTGATACGGAGGCATCCGTCCTCCGCTGCGGCATAGGCCGATACCGGCGAGGAGCAGCCTCCCCCCAGCGCGCCCACAAAGGCGCGTTCCACCAGCGCACAGCGCTCCGCCGCCTCATCGCGGAGGCAGGCCAGGACCTCACGGTTCATGTCCTCCCGGCATTGAACGGCCAAAATTCCCTGCCCTGCGGCGGGCAGCATCTCATCCGCCTCGAAATACCGGCTGATCCGCTCCTCCAGCCCTAGCCGCAGCAACCCGGCCGCCGCCAACACCAGCGCGCCGTATTCTCCTCCGTCCAGCTTGCCGAGCCGGGTCAGCACATTGCCTCGGACGGGCTTTACCGCCGTATCAGGAAACATCTCCTCCAGCTGGAGCCGCCGCCGGGGGCTGGCGCTGCCAATCGGCTTGCTGCGGTCCCAGCCGGACGCCCCCTGGGGCAGCACCAGAACGTCCCGGGGGTCCTCCCGCCGGAGAAAGGCGGCGATAGGCAGGTCCTCCGGCAGCTCCATGGGCAAGTCCTTGCAGCTGTGGACCGTCAGGTCCACGCGCCCCGCCCGGAGGGCGGCGTCCAACTCCTTGACAAAAAGCCCCTTGCCCCCCACTTGGTCCAGGGTGCGGTCCAGAATCCTGTCCCCGGTGGTTTTCATGGTCACCAGTTCCAGCTCGATGTCCGGATGGGCCGCCCGGAGGGCATCCATTACCAGCCGGGACTGGATCACCGCCAATGTACTGTCTCTGCTGCCAACGCGAAGTTTCATATCATGACTCATCCTTACTGTTTTTCTAGGATTTTCCGGATCTCGCCCGCTATCCGGGCTGTTTTCCCGTGATCGCTGCCATCGCCCGCAAGACCGGCCACCACGCCCTCTCCCTCGCAGATAGCGGGGAAGAAAAAGCCGCATTCCTCCCGGCAGTCCGACCGGTTGAAAAAGATCCCCAGCTGCCGGGCCTCCCGGCCAGCCGCCGCATTCACCGCCGGATCGCTGGACGCGGCAACAGCCAGGTAGGCGCCCGACAGATCCCCGGGCTCATAGCCGCGGGCTATGTGGCGTATCCCTTCCACATCATGCGCCAAAACCGGCGAGATCACCGTGACCGCCGCCCCGAATCGCCGCAGGACCGCCGCCCGCCGCAGGCCTACCGTCCCGCCGCCGATCACCACGGCAGTCCGCCCGGTAAGGTCTACAAACAGGGGAAACCGCTTATTTCCCATCCTTTTTCACCACAACCACGGAAAAATACCCGCTGTCCACCGGGGCATCGGCAAAACGGGGATAGATCCGCTCTCCGGCCATACCGCAGTTTTCCACCATCGCGGCCCGATCCAGCAGCCCCTGTTCCGCCAGCGCATCCCGCAGGGCGCCAAGCTCCCGGCCGGCCTTCATAAATATGTAGTTGGCATCTACCGCCAGGCAGTCGCTGATATCCTGATGGGAGGCGGGAACGATCAGCAGCCGTTCTCCCCCTTCGCACAGCCCTTCTCCCAACGCCGCCGCCACCGCGCAGAAGGAAGGGACGCCGGGAATCATTTTTGCCTCGTATCCCCTGGCGGCCACCCGGCGGTGGGTATACCAATAAGTAGAATAGATGGAAGGGTCCCCCAGGGTAAGGAATGCCACCGTCTTCCCCTGGTCCAGCAGCTCGATGATCCGCTCCGCATTCTGCGTGTAGGCCGCCTCCAGCTGCGCCTGGTCCCGCACCATAGGCGCGCTGCACAGGAGCAGGGGCTTGCCCTCCACCAGCGAGGCGGCAATATTCAGGGCTGTCTTCTCCCCAGCCCCCTTATCCGGCACGGCAACAACGTCCGCCTGGGAGATTATCCGCTGGGCTTTCAGCGTCAGCAGCTCCGGGTCGCCGGGGCCTACGCCCACACCGTACAATATACCGCGCTTATTCATCTTCCGTACCTCCCTGCATTTCATCCGCCCCATCCTCCGCAGCAGCGGGAGCAGCTGATACCAGCTCCGCAGCCTGCCGGTTGACATACAGGCCATCCTGTCCATGGGGGTGTTTCCGCTTGTTGAGGGCCAGCACCGTCAAGCCGGCGATAACCAGCAGCACGCTGAGCAGCTGGCTGACCCGGATAGGCTGGCCGAAAAGCTCCCAGCCGAAAAGCTTCAGCGTATCCGTCCGCACGCCCTCGATCCAGGCCCGGCCCAGGCCGTACCAGATAAAATAGAAGCAGGTATTCTCGCCGTCAAAAGTCCGGGCCTTGGAGATGATGAACACGATCAGCAACAGGCCCGCCAAATTCCACAGGCTCTCATACAGAAACGTGGGATGGACCTCGATAAACTGCGTTTCGGTGACCCAGACCCGCATCCGCCAGGGCAGCGTGGTCTCGCCGCCGAATACCTCCCGGTTGACGAAGTTGCCCCACCGGCCCACAGACTGTCCGATAAGCAGCCCCATGACCCCCAGATCCGCGAAGGCCCCGAAGGATATCTTTTTCCGCTTACAGAAGGCCATCAATACAAAGAACGCCACAATCACCGCCCCATAGATAGCCAATCCGCCGTCCCACACGGCGATCATTTTCCCCCAGTTGAACCCTCCGTCCGCCGTGCGGTACAGATCCAGGTAGAACAGGACATAGTACAGCCTGGCCCCGATGATGCACAGAGGGATCTGCCAGATCATCATGTCATAGATATTGTCCTCGGTAATGCCGTACTTCTTCCCCTGCCTGCAGCAAAACAGCACGGCCAGGATCAGGCCGGCGCAGATAATAATGCCATACCAGCGGATGCCGTTGCCGATGGGGATGGCGACCGGATCGGGATTGATGGACCAGTCCCCAAACAGGCCGGGAAAACTGATCGGCATGTCGGTCCTTGCGTATTCGTACATACTGTTGGGTCCTCCTTATGATTCTCTCGGTTGGATCAGGGACATTGCCGCCCGCTCCGGGGTGATATTCTCTCGCAGAAATGCCTCCACGTCCGCTTTGGTAACGGAGTCGAAGACCTCCGGGAACCGGCAGTAATCGAACCCCCGGAAATACCCCTCCGCCATGCTGACGGCAATGTTTTCAAAGGAATTGAGGCTGCGGAGCATCCCGCCGTAGCCCGCCCGGCGGATCTGCTGGTAGAAGGCTTCATCAATGCCCTCCCCGCCCAGCTTCTGCGCCTGCCGGGTGATCTCCTCGAAGACCCGGCGCGGGTTTTTGGCGTCACCGCCCACATAGACATAGCAGGCCCCGGGCAGCATATCGAAGTTGCCCCCCAGACTGCTGTTGATGGCCCCCTCCGCATAGAGGCGGGTATACAGAGGACTGCTGTCCCCGAACAGCGCATCGCAGGCCAGATCGCCGATGATGCTCTGGCGGAGCATCTCCTCGCCGCCGTTTACGGCCCGGCATTTATAGCCCGCCAGGAACATGGGCATGGACACCTCCATGGTCTGCGCCGCCTCCTTTTTCGCCGGGGCGGGAGACTCCTCCTCCCCATAGTCCCGGTCGATGGCACTTCCGCCCTCCTTGGGCAGGATGGCCTCCGCCTCCTCCGCCACCCGGACCGGATCCATGTTCCCCACACAGACCAGAATCATATTGGAGGGGGTGTAAAACGCCTGATGACAGGCATAGAGCGTCTGGGGCGTGATCTGCCGGATGCTCTCCAGAGAGCCCGCCACCGGCACCCGGGCCGGACTGTCCCTGTACAGGCACTCCATCAGGTTGGCGTATACCCGCCAGTCCGGATCGTCCTCCGTCTCCTGGATCTCCTGGGCGATGATGCCCTGCTCCTTATCCACGCTCTCCCGGGTAAAATAGGGGGTGGATACGAAGCGCAGCAGCGTGCGGAGATTTTCATAGAAATTTGCCGTAGACGTAAAGTAGTAGGCGGTAACGGCATTGCTGGTGAAAGCGTTGTCCGATGCCCCCTGCTGCGCAAAGGACTGCATGACGTTTTCCGCCTCCATATCAAACATCTTGTGTTCCAGATAATGGGCGATACCGGCAGGAGTATCCTGCCACTGTCCGTTCAGCCGGAACCGCAGATCCATGCCGCCATACCGGACGGCAAAAAAAGCGTAGCTTTTGGCGTGAAACGGCTTGCTGACCGTTACCACCTCCAAGCCGTTGGAAAGCCTTTTCCGGAAAACCCGTTCGCCCAGCCGGGGATATTCCATTGCCCTCATGCGCAGACCTCCTTGCCCTTCAGGAAATAGATCGTATCGGGCTTGACGCACTCCGCCGCCGCCCGGACCCGCTCCGGCGTCACAGCCTGGATAGCGGCGATCAATTCCGGAATAGTCTCGCTGCTGCCGGCGGCAGCCTGTCCCATGATGAAATCTTCCATAGAGCCGGCGGAATCCTCCATGGTGCGCAGGCTGCTGAGCAGGGACTGCCGCGCCCCTTCCAGCTCCCAATCCTCCCACTCGCCCCGCCGCATGGCCTCCATCTGCCGGCAGATCTCCTCCACCGCCCGGTCATAGTTCCGGAACTCAATGCCGGAGGACACAGTGATCAAGCCCTTCAGCCGGTGATAAGCGCTGCCGGCATAGTAACACAGGGACAGCTTTTCCCGCACGTTTATAAACAGCTTGGAGGTAGACGCGCCTCCGAACATGGCGTTCATCAGCATTGTTCCGGCCATATCCCCGCAGTCCGTGCGGCAGCCGATACACAGCTTGCCCTGCCCCACCTCCATCTCCTCCGTTACCACCCGGCACTGCTCTCTGGCCGGCAGGCGGATGGTTGGCACAGGCTCCAGCACGCCCTGCCGGGGCAGCGCGGCAAATGCCCTGGTGAAAGCTCCGGCAACCCGCTTTTCCGGGGCGGAGCCGCAATAGAACAGCTCCAGCCGCCCTTTGGGCAGGATGTCGCGGTAGTGCCGGTCCAGGCTCTGCCGGGAGGTCCTCTCCACATCCTCGGCATTCCCCATCCTGCGCACACCGTACCGCTCCCCGGCGCACATCTCCTCCAGCAGCCGCCGGGCGGCGTAGGCCCGCTTATCATTGATATCGCTCCGGATCAGATCGGCCAGATTTTCCCGCTCACTCTCCACATACTCCGCCAGCAGGCGGCCTTCCTTGGTAACGGGGCTGCAGAAAAATTCACCCAGCAGATCCGTCAGCTTTTCCAGCAGCCGCTCTCCCTTGGGGAGAAAGCGGTCGTCAATGCAGCTGGCCACAAACCCGAAGAGCTGGTTCTCCCCCTTTTTCCGCACCGTGGGCTCCAGCCGGGCCCCATAGAGCATGTCCAGCTCCCGGCCAATGGCGGCCATATCGGGACACCGGACAGTCCCCCGGCTGAGGACGTTAACCGTCAAAGCATTGCGTCCCGCAGTTTTTTCGTCCAAAGGCGCGGCAATCTGCGCGCTCAGAAAGCTGGTTTTAAACTTTTCTGAGGGGATATAGGTAAGATAGACATTGTCCATGAGCATCTGTCGAGACATGAGGGCTCTCCTTCTTTTGTCAAATCACTCCTAGTATATAC
>CAMWTG010000058.1 GCA_947177115.1 uncultured Clostridia bacterium | reverse complement strand
TCTTGTGGGCTGGGAGATGTGTATAAGATCCAGGCTTTATCCTCCGCCTGATCGCGGGACGAGCACCCATTTCTGTGCCTTCCTTCCTGTCCGCCGCACAGCCGTAGGAGGAGGACCAGCCTGCGGGCCACCGCCGCCACCGCAATAAGGGAGGCAAGCCCCGTCCGCAGCAGCAGGCAGCCGAGAAGCAGGCCGCGCCCCGGCCTCAGAAAACGGACCGGCCGGCCCGTCCGCCCAAAGCGGAAAAGGCGGAGAAACTTCCGGTCCGCGCGGGCACCGATACTACGGCGGAAAAAAAGGCCGCCGCTGACCGCGCCGCCCGCCAGCAGTCCGGTCAGGAGGGCAAGCCCGGCGGCGGCTATAACCGCCGCCGCCCCCGGAGAAGGCCCAAAGGCAGGGGGAACGGAGAAGGCTGACAGCAGTTCGGGAAAAGACAGCGGCCCCGTGAGGACACGGCGCTCTGCAAAACGGTTACAGCCGGCACATTTTCAGATGTGCCGGCTGTAACCGTTTTGCTTGCCGCTGGCAAGGTTGGCAGCGGCAAACATGACCATGTGCGACTTCCGGACTTTCAGTTCGGAAACGATCATAAATTATACGGGATACGGGGCGGAGATATTTGGATAGATCTCCGCCCCGTGCTCAATGAAAGGACCGTCACAGGAATTCAGATATGAGTTGGCTGCTCAACGCCGACAGAGACTTGATGAAGCCGAGGTTGCTGTACTCAAAGTTTTGTGTCAGACTGTCCCACTGCATGAAGCCAAGGCAATGCTCACGGCTGGCGTTATTTACATTGGTCCTGATATGCGAAATATGCTCTTCTGTTGAGAGAATCTGCGATAAGCGGGGACTTGCACCGTTATCGATATTTACCAGAAGGCCGTACTTTGCGCCTGAGACAAGACAATATCCGACTAATTGCGACCACTCTTTCAGCCCGGCGCTGTTCATAAGCTTGACTTCGAGTATAAGAAGCTCATATTTCACGCCGTCCGTCACCAATGCAAAAACATCCAGATTCAGCGGGGGGACCTGTTGTGCAAATGTCCTTGCGCAGGCGCATTTTTCCGGGTTCTCGCTCAATATGCGCCGGAGATTGGATTTTAACTCGCCAATGCCCCAGAAAACCTCAAGCTCACGTTGACGTTCCGCCCGGAAGTTGCTTTTCAGCTGCGCCTCGATAAATGCCTGTATCTCAGGATAATAGGAAAGCTCATTGCGCCGGCCCGGCATTTCTTAAATCCTCCTCTGTTATCTGGCGGACAAGCAATTTATAGGCATTGTCAGGGGCGCGTGAGATCAGCCGGCTATAGACGGCGGGATTCGCGGCTCCGACCAAGGCGCCCCGGTCATTGCCGGTAATGATGAGGGGGGTGAGCAGGTCGGGTTTCCTGACCTCTACAGACAGGTCGGGGTCGCCCGCAAGGTGGCGTTCGATGATCTGGAGATATTTTTTCGGGCGCTTTCCGAAGAGTTCATCGTCATTGGCTATGATATATGCAGTGGCCTGCAAAATCTCGGCAATGGGGTAGCCGCAAGTGTTGTCTGAGCCGAAGATCAGAGATGTACGGTCAGTTCTGAACTGTGCCAGCAGCCGGGATACGGGAACATGGCTGATGCTGTAGTCCCGCTGTGCCAGCAGATGGTCGGATCGAACAATATCCTCTATGCGCGAATAGGTGTCCCGGTGCAAAATGGGGAACGGATTGACGAATTCCCCCAGGTTTTCAAAGCACGAACAGATTTTGTCATAGGGAGCGTGTTCACAGCCCAGGACGGCGCAGAAGTGCCGGAAATGAAGGTAGTGTCCGCCGCGGATCGTATCCGGCAGACGCGGGTCGTTTTCCGCCGGATGCACGGAAGACGGCGTAACGTTTATCTCGCGCTCCTCACACCGCTCCGCCGTATGTGTCTGCTGCTGCAGCCTTCGGTTTTCGGCTGAGGTTTCGGCTTTGGTGCGAAAAGCGAATGCCCCAAAGCGTGCATACTGATCCAGTAATATGCGCAGTTTAAAGCCTTTGCTCCATGTTTTGTAGTAGGGATCGCTGGGGCAGTGCATATTGGGATGATTCCAGTTTACCTGATCCGGGATGCAGTTGACGCTGTATAGGAGATGGCACAGATTGCAGACAGACTTAAAATTGTGCCCTTTGATCTCAAAGGAAATGATCTGATGCTCCGCGGTGAACCGCCGCTGAGACTTGGCCATACTTCCGATCGTATCGGCCAGACCCGCGATAAAGCGGCGCTTCAGGTTATCATCGACCAAATCGCGGGAAAGCTCGCTTATGTCGGCGGCACCCCGGAGTTCGCCCTGCGGGGAGATCCCATAGCGGGAAAGATCGGCCTTGACATCTGATATGTCTCCCTCACAGAGAACGGTCCAGATCCCGCCCGGCGTAGTTTCATACTGTATGGACAGGCCGTAGACCGCCCGGAACATTTGACCGACTTTGCGAAGGATGTCCCCGGCTATTTCCCCGGCGCGCCGGGGATTTTCAAGATAAGAGCCCCATTTCTTATAAGGCAGGCGAATCCTGAAAACATCTTCGGCCTCGCCGAAGATCCCCCCGCCGATAATCAGGCCGAGAAGATACGCTTTGTCGGTGTTCATTGCGGCCGCCCTCCTGTCTGCCCCACAGGGCGCTTGATCTGCTGCCGCAGCCATCGGCCGGTTGGCAGCCTCATTCTGATTGTTTCCGTGAAAAACCTGACTCATGATAGCGGAGGCAATGGCATAGGCCATGTTTACCGGAACAGCGTTTCCGATCACTTTATACATAGCCGTAATATTTCTGAGTCCATCGTCAATAAAGATGAAATCATCGGGGAATGTCTGGATGCGCGCCACCTCACGGATCGTAAACCGGCGGTTTTGTGTTGGGTGTATGATGCCGCAGTTTTCCGGCTGAGCCGATGCTGTCATGGTGCCGCAGATCTCATCGCGGGCAAACCGCCTGTAAAATTTGGGCGAGTGATACTTTTTCATGTCATCCCTGATTTTTTGGAATCGCGGGGCAAGATGTTCATAGGGAACATCCTTCCATGAACCGCCTTCCGGAATGAATGAGATCATCTCCAATGCCTGCGGCGAAAGGGGCCAATCCACATGATTGGGAACATTGCCGGGAATATCCAGAACATCGCCTAAAGTCAGCCGGTCCCTGGCCTGCTTTTCCGGGAAGGAAAATGTGATGCCCAAATCCTTGCGGATGCCGACAAAAAGCACGCGCTGCCTGTTTTGCGGCACTCCATAGTCAGAAGCGTTGATCAGCTGGTGGACTACGTCATAGCCGGTATCGTTCATAGCGGAAAGATCTTCCACAATGACATCGGCCAGATTGCGTCCGTCAATATATTTTGTGGAGAGAAGCCCCTTGACGTTTTCAAAAACGATCACTTTCGGCATCTTTGCCGAGATCATACGCAGGCATTCTTTATAAAGCATCCCCCGGGAGTCATGGACGCCTTTCCTGTTCCCCGCGTTGGAAAAGGGCTGGCAGGGAAATCCCGCCGTTAAAATATCACAGTCCGGGATCTCGCTCTCGCTTACAGTCAGAATATCCCGTCCGTCTATCTCGCCAAGATTGCGCCTATATACAGCTTGCGCGTCTGCATCAAAATCATTGGCCCAAATAATATCAAATCCGGCCTTTTTGAAGCCAAGATCAAGTCCGCCGCACCCGGAAAACAAGGAAACCATTTTCGGCTTGGTGACAGTCATATCCATAATTTCAACTCCTTTTCCGGCGCGCCCTGAGATCGCTTCGATTTAGGCAAAATAATACATGTACATTATGCATGATTTCCCGAGTTTCGTCAAGGATGAAAATGGCGCGGGCGGGGGAAATTGATCTTCCTGTACTGCAGGCGCATCCTGTTGCTTTTTTCTTGTTTTGGGGTTACAATATAGTCAACGTCAACGCGGCTCGCCGGCCGCCGCTTTGCTGACGATAAAATTTTCAGCTGAAGCCGCTTTGGCGGTTTCCTGCGGCGTTTTACGCCGCAGAGGTGAAAAAAGCGTTTGCTTCTTTTGAACTGCTTTGGATATAGCGCTAAGAAAATCAACCGAGGAGGTTTCTTTTATGAAAGACGGTTTTATCTGTGCTGCCGCCGGTACGCCCAAGATCCGGGTAGCCGACTGCCGCTTCAACGCGGAACAGATATTCACCATGATGCGGGAGGCCGATAAGCAGGGGGTCAAGATCCTGGCGCTGCCGGAGCTGTGCCTTACCGGCTATTCCTGCGGCGACCTGTTCCACCAGGATACGCTTTTGAACGGCGCCGCCGAGGGGCTGCGGACGATTCTGGAGGCCACGAGGAACCTGGAGGTCCTCACCGCCCTGGGGATGCCCGTCCGGGCGGGGGGAAAGCTCTTCAACTGCGCCGTGGTCATTCAAAAGGGCAAAGTCCTGGCGGTGGTCCCCAAGACCTATCTGCCCAACTATGGAGAATTTTATGAGATGCGCTGGTTCCAGAGCGGCGCGGACTGCGGCGGCCTGTGGCCTCAGGACGATGTGCTGGCCTTCAACAGCTACGGCGGCATCGGCCAGTGCCTTATCGACTGCCCGGATGTACCGGGGCTGCAGGTGGGCGTGGAGATCTGTGAGGATCTGTGGGCCAGCGACCCGCCCTCCCGCCGTCTGGCGGAGGCGGGGGCCACGGTGATACTGAACCTTTCCGCCTCCAATGAGGTGGTGGGCAAAGCGGCCTACCGCCGCCAGCTGGTGGTGGGCCAGTCGGGCCGCCTCTGCTGCGGCTATATTTACGCCGATGCCGGGGAGGGGGAATCCACCACCGACCTGGTGTTCACCGGTCACAACATGATCGCGGAGAACGGCGCGCTCCTGGCGGAGCACCGGTTCTCCACCGGCCTGACCATTGCGGATATCGATGTTCAGCGGCTGACCTATGAGCGGCGGCGGCTGACGCCCTTCCCCGCTGCCGCCATGACTACAGACTTTTACCGCAACGAGGCGGAATTTACTCCCTGCGCTACCAAGATCCGCCGCTATGTCTCTCCCACGCCCTTCATCCCCGAGAATGCCGCCGACCGGGCTAACCGCTGTGAGGAGATCCTGACCATCGCGGCCTTGGGGCTGAAAAAACGCTTGGAGCACACCGGGGCGCGGGTTGCGGTAGTGGGCCTCTCCGGCGGACTGGACAGCACCCTGGCTCTGCTGATCACCGCTCTGGCCATGGGGATGCTCCACCGGCCCGCCAGCGACATTATTGCCATCACCATGCCCTGTTTCGGCACCACGGACCGGACAAAAAACAACGCCGTCCTCCTGGCCGAGCGAATGGGGGCCGCCCTGCGGACCATCCCCATTGGCGACACGGTCCGCAGCCATTTCCGGGACATCGGCCACGACCCGGATGTCCATGATGTGACTTATGAGAACGCGCAGGCCCGGGAGCGGACCCAGGTCCTTATGGACGTGGCCAACGAAATGGGCGGACTGGTCATCGGCACAGGGGATCTCAGCGAGCTGGCGCTTGGCTGGGCCACCTACAACGGGGACCATATGAGCATGTACAGCGTCAACGCCTCCATTCCCAAGACGCTGGTCCGCCATCTGGTGGACTATGTGGCCCGGGACAACCTGAAAAAGGATGAGGAGCTGACCCATGTGCTGGAGGATATTCTGGACACGCCTGTTTCTCCGGAACTTCTTCCGGCGGTCCAGGGACAGATCACCCAGCGGACGGAGGATCTGGTGGGGCCCTATGAGCTTCACGACTTTTTCCTTTATTATGTGATCCGCTGGGGCTTCGGCCCCAGAAAGATCCTGCGGCTGGCGGAGCTGGCGTTCCGCCGGACCTACAGCAGGGAAGTGGTCCTGAAGTGGCTGAAAAGCTTTTATCGGAGATTTTTTGTGCAGCAGTTCAAGCGGTCCTGCCTGCCCGATGGACCCAAGGTGGGGTCGGTGGCGCTGTCTCCCCGCGGTGACTGGCGGATGCCATCGGATGCGGCGGCGCGGCTGTGGCTGGAGGAACTGGAGGGGATCTGACCGCTCCGTCCGCCCGGGACCAAGCGTCCCGGGCGGGTCCGTTTATCCGACAGCGCCTGCCGGAGGGCAAAAATTGATGCCCCGTATAAAAAGCCCTCCTCCGCACATACTACTTCCGGCAAAACCCGAACACCACAACGAGGAGGAAAACACAATGAGTAATTGTACCAACAGCGGCTGCGCCTGCACCCCTAACCGCTCCATCCACTGCAGCGTCAACTCCTGCGCCCATCACTGCAAGAATGAGCAGTACTGCGGCCTGGATACCATCCAGGTGGGCACCCATGAGGCTAATCCCTCCATGGACCAGTGCACCGACTGCCAGAGCTTCAAGCTGATGCAGTAATGGTAATGCCAGCCCTTCGGCTGGCATTACATAAAGAGCGGGGAGGTGCGGCGGCTATGACGGACAAGCGGAAAAATCAAATCGCCGGCACGGCGGGCGGGCTGCTCAGCGGGCTTTTTGGCGGCGGCGGCGGTATGGTGCTTCTGCCGCTGCTGGTAAAATGGCGGAGACTGGAGGGGCGAAAGGCCTTCGCCACCTGTGTGGCGGTCATTTTCCCCATGTGCTGCGTGTCGGCGGCGGTGTATCTGTGGCAGGTGCAGCCGGCGTTGTCCACGTTGTGGCCCTATCTGGCGGGCGGCGTGGCGGGCGGCATAGTGGGGGGTATGACCTTTGAAAAGGTGCCGGTGAGGATACTGAAGATCATTTTTGGACTGTTCCTGCTGTACGGCGGGGCGAGGTATCTGCTATGGTAGAGTGGATGCTGCCTTTTCTTGCGGCCCTGGGGACAGGGGCCTTGTCCAGCTGGGGCGTGGGCGGCGGGACGCTGCTGCTGGTGTGTATGACGCTGTTTTTGGGTGTGGGGCATCGGGAGGCCCAGGTCATCAATCTGCTGTTCTTTCTCCCCACGGCGGGGATCAGCCTGTTTTTTCACCGCAAGAACGGCTTCCTGGACAAGGAAACCTGGCGGCAGGCGTCTCTGCCCGGCTCTGCCGCCGCGCTGGCCGGCGCGCTGCTGTCCATGGCGGTGGACGTCTCCCTGCTGCGTAAGCCCTTTGGCCTGTTTCTCCTGTACAGCGGCGGGTCCATGCTGCTGAGTGCAAGAAAGAAGAAAGAAACAAAGTGACCCCCGTACAGGCCGGATGGCGCCTGTACGGGGGTCCTGTACGCTTCATGCCGGAATCAGGACCCCTGGAAGAATTCGATCTGCTCACCCAGAGGCCCGGTACAAAAGGCGATCCGCGCCGGATATCCAGGCTCTGGCCCGATGGAGATATCACGGGGGCCCGTGAGGATCTCATACCCCGCTTGCCGGACTTTTTCAATGGTGGCGTCTACGTCCGTATCGGACAGGGCGAAGTGCCGTATCGCGCCTAGGCCGGGCTCTCCCGCGCCATTGCAGAATATCTCGATCATCCCGTTTCCGGTGTCGATCAGGACGCCCTCCGGCCATTCCCGCCAGACCGGCAGTCCCAGGATACCGCAGTAAAACGCTTTGGCCTTTTGAAATTCCTCCGCTTTTTCGCATTTCATCGACACATGATGCAGCGCCGAGATCATATCAAACGCTCCCTTCTCAAAGCCGGAATCATTTGTGCTTTCCCTGGAAAAACAGGGCTACCACGCCTGCGCCGGTATGGTTTCCGATCACCGGGCCCACATAGTTGATGACCAGCTTGTCCACCTTGAATTTCGCCTTGATGGCATCGCCCAGGGCCTGGACCTCGTCAAAGCAGTCGCCGTGGCTGATAAAGACCACCGAGGGATCCTCCACCAGCTCCTCCATTTTCGCCAGCAGGGCGGCAATGGACGCCTTGCGGCCTCGGACCTTGCTGACGGGGATCAGATGGCCCGCATCGTCCACATGGAGGACAGGCTTCATCTGCAGCATGGTGCCGAACAGCGCCGCCGCTGCGGACACCCGTCCGCCCCGCTTTAGGTGATTCAGGTCATCCACGGTGAACCAGTGGCAGATATGGTCCTTCCGCTCCTCCACAAAATCCCGGAGTTCCTCCAGGCTTTTGCCCTTCCGCTTCTCCAGGGCGGCCAGATAGACCAGCATCCCTTGTCCCAGGGAGGCGGCCCGGCTGTCGCATACCAGGATCCGGCAGTCCGGATGGGCGGACATCACGTCCCCGGCGGCGATGCAGGCGGACTGGTACGTAGTGGATAAGCCGGAGGAGAAAGCGATGCACAGAATGTCCTTTCCCTGCTTCACCAGTTCTGTCATGGTTTCGGTGAACACCGCCACATTGATGGCCGATGTCGTTCCCAGCGCCCCGGCGCGCATTTTGTTATAAAAGTCCTTGGGATCAATATCCCGGTTATCGGGATAATTGAAATATTCCTTTCCCTCCATCACAAAGCTGAGGGGCAGGACGCTGAGCCCCAGCTCCTCCACCAGACCGGCGGGCAGATCGCTGCAGCTATCAGTGAGGATCACATAATCTTTCACATCAGTTCTCCTTTCATCGGAAACAATATCAAAGCTCATTATACCATATTCTGCGCAAAGCGCAAGAGGCAAAACGGGGCCGTTGGGATGGGGCAGGCGTCCGGATGTGAAGCTGCGCCGGAGGCTGCAGCGCACATGGCAGCCTCCGGCGTGATGCATCCTATAGTTGAAATGGGACGGGAACGGTCCCTCGGGAGGAAAGCGCGTCTGTCCCCTTGCTTAACGCCGCGCCACACCGCTCCGCGCACGTTGCGGTGCGGAGCAGAAGCTTATGCCAGCAAGCTGCGGAGATACGCCGCCGTCTCCGGAGAGATGGAGAACGTGACGCCGCCCAGCATGGTCTCAATGGTCAGATAGTCCCCGTCCTCATAGACGCGGAAGGCGCACAGCTCGATTTCCCTTACCTCCCCCTCGCCCACCAGGGCGGTGACGGTTTCCGTCTGCCAGAGGGTGAAGGAACCGGCTTCCGTCAGGTCCTCTGGAAGCTCCTGGAACCTCCAGCCGCCCGCGTTTATCGCGTCCACAAAAGCATTGATGTCTTCTTCCTCCGTCAGGACGGCCTTCTCATTTCCGGCGGTATCGCTGACCACGATCCTCTGGGCCTTGGAGATGGCGTCCGTGTCAAAGCGCTCTCCGGGGACCATGGTCCTGCACCCCGCCAGAAACAGCAGGCACAGCAGGATAACGCCTCCGGGCGATGTGTATTTTCTCATACCGGTACCTCCTCACTCCAGGTTCAGCTTCCTGCGCAGGATGAATTCCGTACCCGCAAAGAAGACAGCAGACAGAATCAGGCTTCCGGCGATCAAGAGCCAGATGCCGGTGTGGGCCGCTGTGATGCCGGACATACCCCTGAACGCGGGTTCCATCAGATCGCCCAGAGGGGGCAGGATGATATTGCCCAAAGTGCCCATTATGGCATTGAGGGCGATGAAGGCAATGACGCTGAACGCCACCCGGTTTTTGTTGAACAGGTGGCCAATGCTCATGGCAAGGTACAGCTGAAGGTAGCCCGTGGCAAAGGAGACCAGTGAGAAAAGAATCAGCTCCGCCACGAAGATGATGCCGTGGGTAGCCTGGATATTCCAGTGGGAAAACACATATTGCAGCCCGCGGAAGATATCCCGGAACTCCTCCATCCCCCAGGGGATGATCAGGAAAATGGACAGGATGGCAATGAGTACGTTGATGACTGTGGTGGTCACCGCGCACAGAAGCTTGGAGCCCACAAGCTGCCAGGGCTTTACCGGCAGGGTGTGCATCAGGTAGCCCTCATCGCCCAGCAGGCCCTTGTAGAACCGCTGGATGACGAAAATGACGGCGATGATGAACATGGCGATCAGGATGGCTACATAGACTAGCATGGCGATGCCGGCGGTAGTTTCGCCTACCGTGCTGGTGCTGTCCAGGCCGCTGAGGGTGAAGCGGTTCACCAGCGCCAGGGCCAGCGCGGCGGGCCAGATGAACGCGAACTGCTTGAACATGGAGCGGAAATCGTATTTCAGAAGTTTGCCGAACATCAGAAAGCACCTCCTTCAAAGTTATGGGCCCGGAAGACCTCGCGGAACAGAGCATCCACGCTTTTGCCCTCCTGCTCGCGGATGTTGTCCACCGTGTCGTGGAGGGTGATCTGACCGTCTTTGAGGAAAATGGCCTCGTCCAGGACCTTCTCGATGTCGCTGATGAGGTGGGTGGAGATCATGACGGTGCCGTTTTCGTTGTAGTTGGTGAGAATAGTGCCCAGGATGAAGTCCCGGGCGGCGGGGTCCACTCCGGCGATGGGTTCGTCCAGCAGATAGAGCTGGGCTTTCCGGGCCATGACCAGCACCAGCTGGACCTTTTCCTTGGTGCCCTTGGACATGGATTTCAGGCGGTCGCTGGGGGTCACGCCCAGGCTGGCGCACATATTCATCGCCTTGGTACGGTCAAAATCTTTGTAGAAATCGGCGAAGAGGTCAAAAAGATCGGTAGCTCTCATCCAGTCGGCAAAATACATCCGGTCAGGCAGATAACTGATGATGGACTTGGTGTAGGGCCCGATGCTCTGGCCGTCTACCAGGACGGCCCCCTCGGTGGGCTGGAGCAGGCCCACCAGGATCTTGATGAAGGTGGTCTTACCGCTGCCGTTGGGGCCCAGCAGGCCCACGATCCGGCCCCGGCCTAGCTCCAGATTTACGCCGCGAAGGGCGGGTTTGCCGCCATAGCGTTTGGTCAGCGCGGTGCAGGTGACAAGCTGTTCATTCATGGTGCAGTTCCTCCTTTACAAACACAAGTGCGTCTTCGGCGCTGTAGCCCAGCTCCGCCAGAACCTGAAGGCAGGCGGTAACGGCCTTCCTGGCTCTGGCATTGGCGGCGGCTTCGATGACGGCCGTATCCTGGGTAACGGTGCGGCCCGCTGTGCGGCTGCCAACGGCCAGGCCATCGGCCTCCAGCTGGGCCATGGCCCGCTGCATGGTGTTGGGGTTGACGCCGGCTTGGGCGGCCAGCTCCCGGACGCCGGGCAATCTTTCTCCCGGGGGGTACTCTCCTTTCAGGATGCGCAGGGTCAGTTGATCGATGATCTGCTGCCAGATCGGGCGGTCATCGGTAAATGACCATTCCATGGTGGTTCTCCTTTCTTTTTGTGTACCACTGTATTAGGCTAGTAATACAATAATACAGTTTGTGCCGTTTGTCAAGGGGGTTTCTAAAAAAAGTTCTTGGAGCATAGATATGGAGTAAACCGCCGCTGCGCGGCGGCAGGGCAGTTTCTTCTTGAACCGGCCCGGGACCTGCGCGGCCCCGGACTCCGCGCCTACTTTTCGCCCACGCGAAAAGTAGGCAAAAGCGTGCTTAAACCTACGGTTTAAGAATCCCTAGATGATACGGGGGTGTAAGGGCAGTGTGGTGGTGGTTTGATAGGCGAAGCCGCCGAATGGCAGGTCCTACGGGTATCTTATCTAGTGGCTTGGCGCTTGAAGGACTCCGGCTGACGCCCTGTTAAAGAGAGACTGCCCTGCAAGGGGGACCGTTGAACCAGATTGCCGGTTAACGGGTAGCCGCACCCCCGGCGCAGCGGCAGGGACCACCGATAGAACCCGTGGGTAGCCGCAGAAGTCCGG
>CAMWTG010000057.1 GCA_947177115.1 uncultured Clostridia bacterium | reverse complement strand
TGGTCTTGATCGTTCCCTTCCTGTTGGTGGTGTACTACTAGGTGATCCGCTCCCCCATGAACCGGAATTCGTGTTCCTGGAGAATTTCCTGACCGTCCTGAAAAACTCATCCTTCCGCACCGCCGCCAGGAACACCGCTATGTTTTCGATCATAGCGGTGCCCCTGGCTGTGGTGCTGAGCCTGGCGCTGGCGCTGATGCTGGAGTGCCGCATCCCCTGCAAGAGCCTGCTGCGCACCTTCTTTCTCAGTCCCATGATGGTGCCGGTGGCCTCGGTGGTACTCATATGGCAGGTGGTGTTCCACTACCGTGGGACGCTGAACGTGATCCTGGCCGGGTTCGGCGTGGACCCCGTGGACTGGATCAACAGTCCCTACTGCCTGCTGGTGATCGTGGTGCTGTTTCTGTGGAAGAACCTGGGGTACAACATGATCCTCTTCATGGCAGCGCTGAACAACATCCCCAAGTCGCTGCTGGAAGTGGCGGACGTGGAGGGCGCCTCTGCGGCCCACAAGTTCTTCAAGATCAAGCTCCGGTATCTGTCCCCCACGGTGCTGTTCGTGGCAATTCTTTCCATCATCAACTCTTTTAAGGTGTTCCGGGAGATCTATCTGCTGACGGGGGACTACCCCTATGATGGGCTGTACATGATGCAGCACTTCATGAACAATACCTTCAACAATCTGGATTACCAGAAGATGTCCTCGGCGGCGGTGCTGATGGCCCTAGTGATGGTGGCGCTGATCGCGCTGCTGTTCAAGGTGGAGGACCTCTTCGGAAAGGATGTTGAGGGATGAGAAAGAAACGCTATTTCGGGCGCTTCGCCCTGACGCTGCTGGCGGCATTTTTCGCGCTGTGGTTCCTGCTGCCCACGGTGCTGACCATCTCCAACTCCTTTATGACCCAGTCGGAGATCAGCGCCAACTACGGCAAGGTGTTCGCTAACGTCTCCGGCAGCGATGGCAAGGCATACATTGCCGATTCCGTCAACCTGAAGTTTATTCCCGACAAGGTCACCTTCAACCAGTACATCTCCGTGCTGATCCGCAGCCCGGACTATCTTCTAAAATTCTGGAACTCGGTGATCCTGGTGGTGCCCATCGTGCTGCTGCAGCTGGTGGTGGCCTCCGTCACGGCCTACGGCTTCACTCGCTGGCGGGGGAAGGTCAGGTCCTTCCTGTTCTTCTTCTACGTGATACTGATGCTGATGCCCACCCAGGTGACCCTGGTGCCCAACTATCTGGTCAGCGACTGGATTGGGCTGCTGAACACACGGTGGTCCATCATCCTGCCGGGAGCCTTCGCTCCCTTTTCGGTCTTCCTGCTGACCAAGTCCATGCGGCGCATCCCCGCCTCGCTGATCGAGGCGGCCAAGCTGGACGGCTCCAGCGAGTGGCAGATCTTCAAGGACATCTGTCTCCCCCAGTGCCGCAGCGCGCTCTATTCCATCGCCATTCTGGTCTTCATCGACTACTGGAACATGGTGGAGCAGCCCATCATCCTGCTGCCCAACGCGGACCTGCAGCCGCTGTCGGTCTACCTGTCCACCATCAACACCAGCGAGGTGGGCCTGGCGTTCGCCATCGCGACCATCTACATGGTGCCCTCCCTGCTGCTGTTCCTCCACGGCGAGGATTACCTGGTGGAGGGGATTGCCCACCAGGGGTCGGTGAAGGGCTAAGGACCGCAGGAGTATATTATAGATGCGTTTTGGTCCCCGCAATTTTCGTAGGGGCCGATGTCCTCATCGGCCCGTTCCGGCGGAAGACGCGGGGCGGCGTGCGGGCCGGTGGGGACATCGGCCCCTGCGGATGCGGCGATACAGGCCGTCCCGGGCGCGGGAGCCCGGAGCCATCGAAAAGAAACCATCTCCCCAACGCCATCTGAAAGGACGAAAAATCTATGGAAGTGAAGGAAAAATCCAAAAAGAGGGAATTGATCAAGACCATCGCCATCGTGTTCCTGGCGGTGCTGCTGGTGCTGACCTTCTTTTCCGGGACGATCATGAACTACTCCCTCCCCGAGGTGGCCACCCAGCTGGTCTCCTCCGGCACCATCAACGCCAAGATCCGCGGCAGCGGCACGCTGGCCGCCAATGAGAGCTATGAGGTGATGCTGGATCAGACCCGGGAGATCCATTCCGTGGGTGTCAAGGTGGGCGACAAGGTGGAGGAGGGCGACCTGCTGTTCGTTCTGAGCGATGTAGAGAGCTCCGAGCTGGCAGCCGCCCAGGAGGCGCTGGAGAAGGCCCGGATCAGCTATCAGGAGCAGGTGCTCAACTACTCCAAGGGCTACGCGGAGGATAACCAGAGAGTGAAGGCCCTCCGGGAAGATTTGGAAAAGGCCATCAAGGAGATGGAGATTAATTATGTGACCGATGAACAGGTGTCTTTCGCCAAGGGTGATCTGGCTGCGGCCAAGACGGGCCTGAGCCAGATCGAGTACACGCTGAAAGAGCTCAACGCCCTTGCCGGCGAAAGTGATGAGTATGCCGATGCCAAGGCGAAGGTAGCCGAGCTGGAAACCAAGATCAAGAGCCTGGAAACCGAGATTGCCGGGTATCAGGCGGACTTGGAGAAGCTGGACACCGGTGCGGATGTAGATGCCCAAAGAAAAATCCAGGATGCGCGAACTGCATTGGAAAGAGCGCAGTATGCTTGGAAGAGCGATTGGATGGCATATAAAAATGATTTGGCGCAATTATTTAACAAAGTCAATGAGACTAATAGCGGCGATGTGCTTGGGAGCATAGATACGGGCACAGAAACACCGCCATCACTTTCCTTATCACAACAAATGTATATTGAATCTTACTTTACCCAAAATGGAGTCTCATCAACACCGTCAGGCGGAACAGCACAACCCTCCAATGAGGAGGATGCAGACATAGCGTCTATTGCAGAACGGGCAGGATCGGACGATCAAAAGAAGTGGAAGGAAGCCTACGATGCCCTTCTTGCTGACCAGCAGGATGTAGAATCTAAAACCCAGACCCTTCAGCGTCTTGAGCAGGACAGCAGTATCTCTTCCGGTACTGCCTATGAGCAGCGGCGTACGATCCAGAATAAGATCGACAATGCCAATGCTGAGATATCCGCTGCCCAGCGCGACCTGCGCTCCGCCCAGCAGGATATGGACCGGCTTTCCAGCGCAAATACGCAGCTGAAGGACCAAATTCGTGCCTATGAAGCCTCCCAGCGGCAGCAAGAGGCCAATATTGCCACACTGGAAAGCAATTTGGCTGACCTCCAAACTAAGCAGACCGCCTATAAGACAGCCAAGGAAACGGCGGATGCCAAGCAGCGGGAGCTGGAGACCGCCTTGACTGGCGATGACATCGACAAACAGCTCAACAATCTGAACCTCCAGTCCCTGAGCATCGAGATTCAAAAGCAGGAAGAACTGGTGGAGAAGTACAAGAAGGATTCCACCGGCGCGGAGGTCCACTCCCCCGTCTCCGGCGTGATCAGCTCCATCAGCGTCTCCGCCGGCAAGAAAACCGATCCCAGCACGCCTCTGGCGGTCATTGACGTGGTGGACCGGGGCTATATCATCAAGATCCCCGTCACCAACGAGCAGGCCAAACAGGTGAAAGTGGGTGATACCGCCGAGGTGACCAACTACTACTGGGGCAACGACATCACCGCCACGCTGGAATCCATCGCGCCCGATCCGGAAAGCGGCGGACAGAAAAAGCTGCTGGTATTCCGCATCTCCGGCGATATTGACGCCGGCACCAATATCAGCCTTTCCATTGGCCAGCGCAGCGCCAGCTTTGACGCCCTTGTGCCCAAGAGCGCCATTCGGCAGGACGCCAATGGCAAATTCGTTCTGATCGTCACCGCGAAGAGCACGCCTTTGGGCAACCGCTACACCGCCGCCCGGGCCGATATCCAGGTGCTGGCGGAGGATGATACCAGCGCCGCCGTCTCCGGCCTGGCGGCTAATGACTACGTGATCACCACGTCCACAAAGCCCCTGGATCCCGGCAGCCAGGTGCGGATGGTGGAGAATCCGTAAGCCCCGGCCGGAGGGGAGGATGCTATGAAACGATTCTTTCAACGGATGCTGAACGCCGTCAAGGGCTTCGGCTTCAAGCAGTGGTTCCTGCTGATCCTGAACGTGCTGCTGGTGGGCGGGTCCATCGGTTGCCTGCTGGGGCTGGGGGCCATCAGCTCCACTCTGGATACCCTCACCGCCGCCGGACGCTTCCAGGGACAGGGGGATATCCGCTTTGCCCAGCTGGCCTGCTATCTGCCGGTGGACGATGGCAAATCGGAAAACGATATCCGCTCCTTCCGCCAGACCCTGGAAGACCAGCTGGTGGCGCAGTCTCTGGAGGCTCCCGAGGGGGGGCGGCTGTATCTGGACGCCTACAGCGGAGCCGCTCAAGTGACTGTCAGCTCCGACAATGGCGGCAATGCTTCGGTAAAAGCCATTGGCGTGGGCGGAGACTTTTTCTACTTCCACCCCCTGCGCCTGCGTTCCGGCGCGTACATCAAAAGCGATGACCTGATGGACGATCTGGTGGTGCTGGACGAGGAGATGGCCTGGCGGCTGTTCGGCGGCACGGATCTGGCGGGGTTGACCATGTATATCAACGGGCAGCCCTTTGTGGTTTCCGGCGTGGTCGCCCGGGAGGCGGACTTTGCCACCGGGGAGGCTTATACCGGCGATGGGGGCGTGTTCATGTCCTTTTCCGCCCTGAGCCGCCTGCAGGAATCCGCTGACATCACCGCTTATGAGATCGTCATGCCCAACCCCATTACCAACTTTGCCAAGGGCATTCTGGAGGATACCTTCCCCGTGGGAGACGGCGATGTGGTGGAGAATTCCAGCCGCTACAGCCTGCCCCATCTATGGGAGGTCATAAAAGGTTTCGGTCAGCGGTCCATGCGGACCAACGGCGTAATCTATCCCTACTGGGAAAATGCCGCGCGGATGACGGAGGACTATGCCGCCATGCTGCTGGTGCTGGCGGTGCTGCTGGCGGTGTATCCGCTTCTGACGGTGCTGGTGCTGATCATCCGGGATATCCGCCGGGCCTACCGCTTCGCCAAGGCCAAGATCCCCGAGAAAGTGGACGAGGCCGTGGAGAAGCGCCGGGAGGAGCGGCTGGAAAAGAAGTTTGAGAAAAAAGAGAAGGAGGGGAAGCCGGATGGCGGATCTGAGCCTTCGTAAGGTAAAAAAAGTATATGACAACACGGTGGTGGCGGTGCAGTCCTTCGACCTGGAGATCGCCGACAAGGAGTTCATCGTGCTGGTAGGCCCCTCCGGCTGTGGAAAGTCCACCACCCTGCGGATGGTGGCGGGGCTGGAGGAGATCACCGAGGGGGAGCTCTATATCGGCGGGCGGAAGGTCAACACCATGCCCCCCAAGGACCGGGACATCGCCATGGTGTTCCAGGACTACGCCCTCTATCCCCACATGACCATCTATGACAACATCGCCTACGGCCTGCGGCTGCGGAAATTCCCCAAGCGGGTCATCGACCAGAAAGTCCGGGAGGCGGCGGAGATCCTGGATATCACGGAGCTGCTCAAGCGCAAACCCAAGGCCCTTTCCGGCGGCCAGCGCCAGCGGGTGGCCATTGGCCGGGCCATCGTCCGGGAGCCCCAGGTGTTCCTGATGGACGAACCCCTCTCCAACCTGGACGCCAAGCTGCGCAACCAGATGCGCTCGGAGATCCTCAAGCTGCGCCAGAAGGTGAACACCACCTTTATCTACGTCACCCACGACCAGACCGAGGCCATGACTCTGGGCGACCGGATCGTTATTATGAAAGAGGGGTTCGTCCAGCAGGTGGGCACGCCTCAGGAGGTGTTCCACCACCCGTCCAACCTCTTTGTGGCGGGCTTTATTGGCACGCCGCAGATGAACGTCTTCGATGCCCGGCTGATCCGGGAGGGGGCGCGGTACTTTGTGGAGCTGGGCGGCCTGCGGGTGGAGATGAGCGCGGAGAAGACCAAGCGCCTTCTGGCGGAGGACGTGTCCAGCCAGCCGGTCAAGCTGGGGATCCGTCCGGAGCATCTGATGCTGACGGACCGGGAGGACGCGGTGCCCGCCTCGGTGGATGTGTCGGAGATGATGGGCAGCGCGGTGCATATCCATCTGACCGCCTGCGGACAGGACGTGGTGGTGGTGGTGCCTCTGGGGGAGGAGGAAGAGAGCGGGAGCATGCCCATCGGGCAGCCGGTGCGCTTCACCTTCCGGGGCAGCGCGGCCCATGTGTTCGACCCGGAGACGGGGCGCAACCTGGAGTATCCCCCCGCGCCCGCGCCGGAACCTGAACCGGAACCCGTGCCGGAGCCCGTACCCCAGCCGGTTCCCGCGTCCGCCGCCCCGGCTGCGCCGGAGGAAATAGCGCAGCCGGAGGAACCGCCTGTGCCCGTGCCCGTGCCGGAGAGACCTGCGGAACCTGTGATCCCGCCCATGACGGTGGTGATCCCGCAGGAGGTGTTTGACGAGCCCGCCCCGCCGCTGGGCGATCCTTTCGCCGAAGACGAAGAGGAGGAACCGTAGAGGCGGATGCCATCCGTCCGCGCGATTGCGCGGCACTGGAGGAACGGATGAAGCCAATCGACAAAAATTTCTTTGCGGTTTTAAACTTTTGTAACAATCCATGCTGGTTTTGTTAACAATTTTCGGGTATCCTTAATCACACAAGTGACAAAACGTCTTTTTCATCTGATCCTCCAAATCATAGAAAAACTCCGGAAACTATGTTTCCGGAGTTTTTCTACGCGCTCATAAAGCTGCCATCGCTCCGCAGGCGCACGCCTGCGGAGCGATTTTTCTTCCGCTGCGGCAAAATTTCCGCAATGGTTGCATTTTCCTGTACAACTCCTTTGGGTTTTATGTGAAACTTATAGCAGGGTTCAGAATGGCCGGTGCCGGTCTTGCGGGCGAGGATGTCCGTCCGAAAGCCGCTGTCCGTCATTGTGAATACTGCTGTAAACAGACTGCAAAAACAACAAAAAGGAGGAGCTTCTATGACCATCACGGAATGCGACCGCAGGTCCTTTGCCGCTTACCTGCGCTCCGAGGAGCGCAGCGCGGGCACCATCGAGAAATACCTCCGGGACGTCCGGGCCTTCGCCCTGTGGCTGGAACACAACGCGCTGACGCGGGAAAACGCCGCCGCCTGGCGGGACGCCCTGCTCTCCCAGCGCTACGCCCCCGCCACCGTCAACTCCATGCTCTCCGCCGTCAACCGTTTCCTTCAGTTCCTGGGCCGGGAGGACTGCAAGCTCAAATTCCTCCGCCTCCAGCGGCGGGCCTTCCGGGAGCCCCGGCGGGAAATGACCCGGGAGGACTACCGCCGCCTCCTGGACGCCGCCCGGGACAGCGGACACCGGCGGCTGGAGCTGCTGATGGAGACCATCTGCTCCACCGGCATCCGGGTGGGCGAGGTCCGCTGCATCACCCTGGAGGCCGCCCGGCAGGGCAGGACGGAGATCAGCCTCAAGGGAAAGATCCGCACCATCCTCCTGCCCGCCAAGCTCTGCCGCAAGCTGCTCAAATACGCCAAGGAGCAAAAAATCGCCTCCGGCGAGATCTTTCTCACCAGAAGCGGGAAAAGCCTCTCCCGCCGCCAGATCTGGCGGGAGATGAAGGATCTGTGCGCACTGGCGGGAGTGGAGGCATCCAAGGTCTTCCCCCACAACCTGCGGCATCTGTTCGCCACGCTGTTCTATAAGGCCAGCCGGGATATTGTCAAACTGGCGGACGTGCTGGGCCACAGCTCCGTTGACACCACCCGGATCTATCTCCTTACCACCGGCAGGGAGCACGCACGCCAGCTGGAGAAGTTGGGCCTGGTCACCTAGCTGCTTCGGCGAAATAGACAAAATATATCTTTTGTCAAACACGGCAGTTTTTTATAGGCGGCAAAGTAAGTTTTGCCTGTAATCATTATATCACAACAGCGTTAGAAGGGAAGAGCGTTTCCCGAAAATCGGCATAATCACGAAAAGGGCATGAAAATCCAAGGGCTGCAAACGATCTTTTTTCGCAGTCCTTTGTTTTTCGTGCTCTTTTTTAACCAAAAATTGGAAAAAAGGTTATTAAATTGGCCGGTAAATGACAAAAGATATATTTTGTCTACTGAAGGAGGTACCGGCCATATGGGACATTCCAGACAAAGATTGGATCTGACCGGGCAGCGGTTCGGTATGCTGACCGCTGTGAGACCGGCGGAAAATATCGGGGACCGGACAGCCTGGCTGTGCCGCTGCGACTGCGGCAATGAAACGGTGGTCAAGACCTATCACCTCCGCTGCGGCCGGTCCACCAGCTGCGGCTGCAAAAACCCGGGCTTCAAGGGTCTGACCTATGTGGACGGCACCTGCGTGGAGATGCTGCGGGCCAAAACCGTGCGGAAAAACAACACCAGCGGCGTGCCCGGCGTGGACTGGCGGACGGACAAACAGCTGTGGCGGGCCATGATCTGCTTTAAGGGAAAGCGGTATTACCTGGGCAGCTATGGCCGGTTCGAGGACGCGGTACGGGCCCGGAAACGGGCGGAGGAGGAGCTCCACGACAAATTTGTGCGTGAATTCGCCGAGACGGCCGGCCTGACCGCCAGCGGCTGATTCAAAACGAAGGGAGAGGGGGAATTCTATGACACACGAGGACCCGCCCCAATGGCGGGCCCGCCGCCACAGGCGTCCGGGGCGGCGGGAGCGCCCGCGCAGGACGCATGGGCAAACCATTGGAAACAATGGGACTGCAAAGCTATGGGAACTAAGGTACCGTCCCCCTGACAGGGCCCCCGCGCGCACCGCGGCAAAGACAAGCCGCGCGGGGAGAGGAGGAGACAAAGGCGCTTTTCCGCGCCTTACTCCAACGTGCTATGTTAGCCCGGCTGCTGGAATCTCAGCAACCCGGCCGAAAGGCCGGCACGCAAAGCAAGGGGCCTACGGCCTCCCCCTTCCGGGCGGAGCGCTAGGGCAGCCCAGCCGCCGGATACTTTGCATCCGTATTATTGCAAAGAAAGGAAGAAGCATATGAGCAAATTCAAACTTTTCCGCAGGCGCGGATTCGCACTGTTCCTGTCTTTTGTCATGTGCCTGAGCCTGCTGCCCCCCGCCGCGATGGCGGAGGCGCTGGAGCCGGAGCAGACGGACGCTGTTATCACCGCCGGTACGGCGGACGACAGCGCCATGACCGAAGATAAGGACGTTTCTTATGAGGAAGAGACCGGGGCGGAGGATGCTTCCAACGAGGAAGAAGCCACCGCCGGGGATCCTTCTCATGAGGAAGAAACCACCGCCGGGACCGTTTCCGATGAGGAAGAGACCGGCGCGGAGGACGTTTCCGAGGAGGAAAAGACCGATGCGGAGGCCCCTTCCGATGAGGAAGAGACCAGGGCGGAGGACGTTTCCGACAAGGAAGAGACCGGCACAGAGGATGTTTCCACCGAGGAGGAGACCGGCGCGGAGGACGCCTCCAACGAGGAAGAGACCG
Organism: uncultured Clostridia bacterium; assembly: GCA_947177115.1. GTDB lineage: Bacteria > Bacillota > Clostridia > Oscillospirales > Oscillospiraceae > Pelethomonas. Next base: position 2,140 of record CAMWTG010000057.1, on the reverse strand, counting down.
AGGCCGGGGACGTCCCCGAGGAGGAAACTGCGCTGATCGCGCAGTTTCACAGCCTTCTGGACGCCATGGAGGCCTTTGTGCTGACGGCGGATAACCAGGAGGAATATCAGGCTCTGGGTATGCAGGCCGCTGCTGTGATGGAGGCTCTTATGGAGTCCTATTACGGCTGGGACGGCATGGAGTCTGATCTGGCCCGTTTCCAGGAACTGGCCGACAAGCAGGCCGGCGGCGCGGAGCCTATGGCCGCAAAATGGCATACGGTCACACTTGTGCCTGCCAGCACCAACAGCTATAGCTCGAAGATCACCAGCGCCAAAGTAAAGGTCGGCGACAAGGTCAACGGCTACGAGGTCACCTCTGTCTCCGGAACAACGATCAAGGTAAAGGCATGGGGCGATCTGTATGGTGATTTTTTCCTGCCGAAAGCAGCTGACCTGTGGAACGGCGCAGTGAAGTCCGACTATGTCATTTGGGCAGGTACCGGCAGCTCTCAAAAAACTGAGGGCGGGTCGGCAATGCTGCCGCAAAGCAATGCATCTGCGTACTATTACTTCAATACGGCTGGGAGTGTGGGCGCTGGATCCAGCGGCTATCTCTGGAACTTTACCTTGAAGTACGATGCCAAGGGCGGCAGCGGCGCACCTGAAGCGCAGACGTATGGTACAAACAGCACGTATGAGAAGAGCCACAAATTTACCATCCCATCCAATACGCCTACCAGAGAGGACTATACATTTAAAGGATGGAGTGAAAGCAGTACTGCGACAAGCCCCAGTTATCAGCCAAACGAAGGCTGCCTTGTGTCGCAGACTGTAAGTGGTTACAATGGTGGTTCTGTCACAAAGACCCTCTATGCTGTGTGGGAGAAGAATCAGCCGGAACCGGAGCAGGTGACCCTGACCTATAAGGACAGAGGGGCTGTATACAGCAAAAAGTCGCATGAAAAAGGTACGGATGTCACCATAAAGGACTGCACAAACACACGGAATGGCTACAAATTCCTGGGCTGGGATACAGACCCCAAAGCTGAAACGGTCATGTATGTGGCTGGCGATGAGATGACGCTTAGGGAAGACACCACCCTCTATGCCGTGTGGGAAAAGGAGGAGTCCGGTCCCGTTGATAACGGCGGGGGCATTGAGGTTACGAAGACCCGTGTCAAGATCAATGACGATACCAGTAAGACCACCGCAACAGTGGGCGATACCATTACCTGGGAAATCGAGGTAGTCAACAACTCCAATGTGCAGAAGACCGTCACGCTGATCGAGGAACTTGCCGGCGTAAAGCTGAGCAAAACAGAGGTCACCTTGGCTCCTGGTAAAAGCGAAACTGTGACTGCCACCTATGTCGTGCAGGAATCAGATGTGGGAACAACGGTGTACAACACGATCAAAGCCACTACCGGCGGAGAGGGCGATAAGGAAAATCCGGAAGACACAGACGAGGGCACTCCTATCGAAAAGGACGAGGTTGTCACTGAGGCCGAGTACACCGTGGAGTGGTATGATGCCGCTACCGGGGAACTGATTCCGTTGGAGGACAAGAACCCCAACCAAGTAACCCGTAAGGGTACGGTCGAGGAAACGGTAGAGGTCAAGGACACCGACAAGATCGTTACAGGCTATACCTTCGATGCGGACAATCAGAACAACGTACTGAGCGACACCCTGAAGGAAAACGGTACTGTCCTGAAGCTGTACTTCACCAAGGACGAAGAGGAGCCGGTCGAAGCCTCTTACACCGTGGAGTGGCGTGATGCCGAGACCGGCGAATTGCTGCCTGACAGTGTCAAGGCCGTCAACCCTGAGACCCGCACCGGCAATATTGGCGATACTGTTTCGGCGGCAGCTGCCGACAAGCGCATTGATGGTTACACCTACACCACAGTAAGCGGGACCATCGAAAGCACGGTCCTTGTTGCAAATCCCTCCGAAGACCAGAACGTCCTGAAACTGTACTTCAGCAAGGATGAGGAGGAGCCGGTCGAAACCTCATACACCGTGGAGTGGCGTGATGCCGAGACCGGGGAACTGCTGCCTGACAGCGTCAAGGCCGTCAACCCTGAGACCCGCACCGGTAATGTTGGCGATACTGTTTCGGCGGCAGCTGCCGACAAGCGCATTGATGGTTACACCTA
>CAMWTG010000056.1 GCA_947177115.1 uncultured Clostridia bacterium | reverse complement strand
ATTATACCACAACTGCCCCCGGTGGGGAGGCGCGCGACGAATTCCGCACGCCTCGGGGCTTGTCCCCAAAATTCCACTATACTGAAAAAGAAAATACATCAGGAAATGAGGAAAGCAAAATGGCCCGCATCAGCAAGGAAAACTACTATCTGGATATTGCCGAAACCGTCATTGGCCGGGCGACTTGCCTGCGCCGCTGCTACGGCGCAATCATTGTCAAAAATGATGAGATCATATCCACCGGCTATAACGGCGCTCCTCGGGGGCGCAGAAACTGTGTGGATATGGGCCGCTGCACCCGGGAAATCATGAACATCCCCCGGGGCGAGCGCTATGAACTCTGCCGCTCCGTCCACGCCGAAGCTAACGCCATTATTTCCGCCGCCCGCAGGGATATGGCAGGTGGCACCCTCTACCTGGCCGGCAAGGATGCCGCCACAGGGCGCTGCCTCCCTGACACCTCCTCCTGTTCCATGTGCCGCCGGCTCATTATCAACGCCGGCATTGCCAAAGTCGTCTGCCGTACCGGCTCCGATACCTACACGGTCACCGATGTCCAGGATTGGATCGAAGACGATGACACCCTCCCCCTTGGGGCAGAATAAGCAGCGGGCCGCCGGATGGAGCTCTCTGACCGGCGGCCCGTATAAATTTGCGCTTGCCAATAGCGCGGTTATTGAGTATAATGGCGGTATCAATCTATAGGGAAACGGCGGTGCTGTAAAAATGTCGCTCAAGAAGAAACTAAAAAAGTTGCTGTCCGCCTCCGAGGCTAAAAAGGAAGAAGAGACCAAGAACGAGCACACCGAACAAAATGTCCACCCGCAAACGGACGAAATGCCGCCGGACAGCGAGGACACCGGCATCCATAACGAGGCCCTGCTGGAGCTGCCGCAGGAACATCCGCTGTATCAGCTCTACAACCTCCGCCGGCGGGACGCCGGGTATCTGCATGCCCCCCGCCTCTGTCTGGATGAGGACGGCGTGCTCCCGGCAGACTTCATTAAGCGGGAAAAGGTCCGGCTGCGCACCGTTGTCAACAAGGAATGCAATGCGCGGCTGAAGGACGCCAAAGGCAAAAAAAGCCACCACAAGGATAAAAACAGCGGAAAAGCCAAAGACAAGACCGCCGGAAAGGACGCCGGAAAAGACGATGGCAAGGCCAAAAAGAAAGAGGCCGAAAAAAAGGCCGATGAGCCGGTGAATCTGGATGCCCGGCCCTGCTTCTTCCTCTCCGCAGATAAGCTCTACGCCTGGGTCTTTGTACTTCCTCCGGTGGGAGAGGGGGCGGAGCTGTCCCGGGAGATGCTCTACGAAGCTATGGTGGTCCAGGGCATTGGCTACGGCGTGGATAACCGGCTGGCCGACCAGCTGGCTCACAATGAACACAAATATTTCACCCTCTATCTCATTGCCAAGGGGAAACCCGCTTTCGATGGGAAAAACGGCAACATTGTGGACTATTTCCCCCGGGTCATTGAGCGGGTGCTGGAGGTGGATGAGTACGACCAGGTGGACTATACCGCTCTGAACCTGATCCGGAACGTGAAGCAGGGACAGGAGATCTGCCGGCTCATCAAGCCCACCGAAGGCGAACCGGGGCGGACGGTGCTGGACCAGGAGGTCCCCGCCAAGAGCGGCAAGAGCGTCCCTTTGCCCAAGGGCCGGAACACGGAGATCAGCGAGGACGGTGTGTCCCTGCTGGCCTCCATTGCCGGCCATGTGGAGTACACGGGCCGCAGTTTCCAGGTCAAGCCGGTGCTGGACATTCCGGGGAATGTGGATTTCTCCACCGGGAATATCAATTTCCTGGGGGATGTGAACATCAAGGGCGATGTGCTCAGCGGCTTCACCGTCCGGGCCATGGGAAACATCCAGGTCGGCGGCGTGGTGGAGAAGGGCAGCACGGTGGAGGCCGGCGGCGATCTTATCGTAGTCAAGGGCATCCTGGGGGACGGCACCACGGTGATCCGCTCCCACCGCAGCGTTTTCTCCAAGTACATCGAAAACTCCACCATCTACGTCCGGGAAAACCTGCAGACGGACTGTATCATTAACGGCGACATCTATTGCGATGGGGAGGTCGTGGTCCGTTCCGGACGGGGCAGCATCATGGGCGGCCGGATCTGGGCCGCCAAGAAGGTCACCGCCCGGGCCGTGGGCGCTCCCTCCGAATGCCGGACTGCCATCGCCCTGGGGGGCCTGCCCTGTACGAACTTTGAGCGGGAGGTGGTACAGAGGGAGCTCCGGGAACTGGAGCAAGAGATGGAAAAGCTGGAGTGCCAACTTGACAGCCCGGTCAAGGCCAGCCTTTTGAGCAAGCTGCGGATCAGGCTGTCCGCTGCGGAGCTGAAGCTCAAGCAGCTGGAGGACGATCTGATAGACATCAAGATCGAGCTGCAGGATAAGGACAGCGGACGGCTGGAGTGCAGCGTGGCCTATCCGGGGACAGAGATCAACTTCGGGGATGAGATGGTCCGCCTGCGGCGGGAGTCCCGCCAGTGTGTAGCTAAGCTGGTCAACGGCGAGATCGTGGTGACCTGATTTGACTTTCCGAATATTGCTTCCGAACTTAACATTCGAAAGTAATATATGCCATGTTCTGCGGCTCCGCCGTTTACGGCGGCGAGCAAAACGGCTCAAATCAAATGGTATTATTCCTGTGTTTTACCCCAGGAATAATACCTATCAGACAACGGGGTGGCATATGAATAGAAGCATGCCGCGTGAGCGGTTGATAGAGATCTTTGACCAGGTCGTGCGCGAGGTCACCCGGCGGGAGAGCGGTATTTGTCTGGCTCCTGGGGAGACGGCGCCGGAAGGAGAGCTTTTTACGGTGTATACTGTATTCGAGCGGGGATTCAACACCTGCCTGTCGCTGTGCGCGGAGTTGTCCATGTTCGTCCGGCTGACCCGGGGCATGATGCAGAAAGAGGACGTATCTCGCCGGGATGTGGAAGATTTTGCAAAGGAATATTTCAACGTGCTGTGCGGGCACATTGTCTCCCGGCTGTTTCAGGAGACGAAAATCCCCGCCAGGTTCAGCCCCCCGGCCTTCCACCAGGGGCGGCATGTGCCGGAAAATCATCTGCGGCACATTGTGCTGACCTACGCCGGTGACAGAAACGAGCACGCGCAGCTGATCCACCTGACGCCTATTGCGGCGGCCGGGGAACAGTCTGAATCTATGAATCTACAAAAAGAGGGGATGTCTTTATGAAGAAGCGGATCATGGTGGTAGATGACTCCCGGGTGCTGGAGTATCAGATCTGCAAGCTGCTGGAGGACAGCGACTATGAGGTAGTAGCCTACTGCGAGAACGGGGAGGAGGCCATTGCCCGCTATGAGGAAGTCCGGCCGGACATCGTGACCATGGACATCATCATGCCCGGCATTGATGGCCTGGAGGCCGCCCAGATTATTGCGGAGGCCCATCCCAATGCCCGGATCATTATGATCTCCTCCCTGGCCTATGATGACACCATTCATGAGGCGGAGACCATCGGCGCGAAGCTGTTTCTTTACAAGCCCATTGACCGGGAGACTCTGCTGTCCGCCCTGGATCAGGTGCTGCGGGAGGACGAAGCTGTTGAACCCACCGGTTCAGCCACTTAAGGACCTGTTCCGTATCTGGATGTGTATGGACAGCCGCCGAACAGGCTCTGAAGCCTGATTCCCTGCGGCATAGTCATACTTTTTCTTGAAAGAAAAAGTATCAAAAAGAACTTTTATTTCGCGACTAAACCCATTGCAATTCTTAAATTTCTGCCCGGCAACGGTGCTGCACTTTTAGTCAAGAGATCGTATCAGTCAACAGGACGGAAGAGGACGGCACCGGCACATTTTTAAACAAAAAGGGGACGGCTGGAATCAGCCGCCCCCTTTTTGCATAGTTCTTCCTCAAGGCACAAATTTCTCAAAGATCACCGGCACGCCCTCCGCCTCCAGCCGCGCCATGGTCCCTCTGTCCCGGACGGTCCAGGCCGCCTCGTGGACGCCATAGAGCCTTTTCATCAGCCGCAGGCTGATGTTCCGCCGGTCCAGGCAGTTATAGGCGATAAAATCCGGCCTGGTAAAGGCGCTGGTCAGCAGGTTGGTCATCACGAACCGGGCCGGCAGGGGGAGCCCACCCACCTCGCTGGCCTTCATAAAGTTCTGGCTCAGCTGACCTCGGACCACATCCGGATACCTGGCTTTCAGCCGCAGCAGCACGCCGGGATGGAAGGATTCCACGCAGTATGTACCCTTCCAGTCCGCCAGCAGCGCCATGGCGGCATCGGTGAGGGCGCTGGCGTTGCCCCGCTCCACCTTCAATTCCACCACCAGGGGCGTTTTTCCCTCAAAGAGGGCCAGGACGTCCTCAAACAGCGGGATCGTCTCCGTGGTGCCTTGAAGGGGGTAGTCCTTCAAATCAGCGGCGGTCAGATCCTCGATAGAAACCTTTTTCCCACAGACCCGGGACAGGTCGCTGTCATGGACCACCGCCAGCTTCCCATCGGCCATCAGATGCAGGTCCAGCTCCGCGCCGAAGCCGCCCTCCACCGCCGCCCGGAAAGCGGCCATGGAGTTCTCCGGACGGCCCTGTTCCAGATCATGGAGCCCCCTGTGGGCATAGCGGACGGCCCCCAGCTTCTCCCATCCGGGCTGTTCCCGGCGGGGCTGGAGCAGCAGGCACCATGCGCCCGCCGCACCCAGACAGCCCAATGCCGCTTTTGTGATCGCTTTCATAAACACATCTCCCTTTGTAGGGGCGGATATCATCCGCCCGCACGATGATCTGTTATTAACGTTGGACCGGGCGCTTAATCATCCATATCCTCGAAAGCGGACAGCCCCTTTTTGACCTCCGCCTTGCTGTCGCCGTGGCGGACGAAGCACATGGTCACAAAACTCATGGCGACAAAGAAGGCCGCGTAGGGGAACAGCACCTGATAGCTGATATGCTTCATCAGCGTGCCCGCCAGCACGGGGGTAATGACCTGCGCCGTCATGGAGGCGGTGTAGTAGTAGCCGGTGAACTTGCCCACATCGCTGCCTTTACACATCTCCACCACCATGGGCAGGGAGTTGACGTTGATCGCCGCCCAGGCAAGGCCCACCAGGGCAAAAGCCGCGTACATGACGGGCGTGATCGTATGGGCGCTGCGGGTCAGGAAGAACCCGGCCAGGAAACAGGCCGCCAGCAGGACCACGCCGGACATGATCGTCTTCTTCCGCCCCACCCTGGAGGCAATGACGCCGATGGGGATATAGGACACGATAGCGCCCACGGTGGCCACGGTCAGGCAGATGTTGGTGCCCCGCAGCCCCTCGCCCATGACCTCGGCCACATAGGTGGAGAACCACGTGGTCACGCCGTTATAGCCCACGTACCACAGGGCGATGGAGGCCAGCAGGAAAACAAGGCTCTTTTTCACCGGCAGGGGCAGCGTCTCGCTCCCGCTGCCATCGTCCTCGGCCAGGTTCCACTCCGGATGCTTTTTCTCCAGGGCCCGGTTCTCCGCCGCCAGCCTGGGCTCCCGGATGGTCAGCAGCAGCACGGCCACAGCGGCCACCATGATAAGGGACACGATGATAAACAGAGGGCGGTAGTCCACATGGACCGCGTCCTTTGTCTTGAAGGCGGGGTAGAGGGCCGCGCTGATCCCCAGGTAGATCACGCCGCCTACCGCGCCCATCAGGTTGATAATGGCATTGGCCTTGCTCCGCAGGGGCTTGGGGGTCACATCGGGCATCAGGGCCACGGCGGGGGAGCGGTAGGTTCCCATGGCGACCAGCAGCAGACCCAGGACAATGACGAAGCTGACCAGCTTGAAGGGGGCCGCCTCGGCGGAATAGCTGTTGTCCAGAATGGGCAGCAGGTTCATAAGGACAGCCGCTCCGGCGGTACCGCCGATAATATACGGCGTGCGGCTGCCCAGCCTGGTGCTGGTCTTGTCGCTGAGCGCCCCGAACAGGGGCAGCAGGAACAGGGCCAGAACATTGTCCGCCGCCATGATGACGCCGGTAAGGGATTCGTCCATGTGGAAGGTCCGCTTGAGAATCAGGGGCACCAGGTTGTCGTACATCTGCCAGAAGGAGCAGATGGACAAAAACGCCAGCCCCACCAGAATAGTGCGTTTGTTGTTCAGCTTCATTTCATTCATGTCATCGTTTCCTCTCTCCTCATCAAATGGGTGCATCTATCGTTACGGTTTTTGGCCGATATACATAGCATGTTCGGAATACGCCAGCAGCTCCGGGACCTCCAGGTACTTTTTCGCCAGCTCCACCCACAACGCAATCTCTTCCGGCGAACGGGCGAGAAGATCCCGATAATTGGGGGCAAGGATGCCTTCCTGTCCGAAAAAGTGCAGCTTTTCCAGACCAAACCGGTCCATAAAAGGTAGGATGTTCCGCTGGTGGTACATATAGTTGGTGGTGAAGCCGATCCGGTTGGGAAAATCCCGGCCCTCCGCCACAGCATCAAAGAAAGGGTCCGCCTCGGGCATAGCCCGGTCAACAATGATCTGTCCGGCGTGTTGCAGATCGTAGAGCACGCCGCCGATCACCATGATGAAAGACACATACAGCTTCCCGCCGGGGCGCAGGTGTTTCAAGGCCAGTTCCACCGCCCTGACCCGCTCGTCCTCCTCCATAAGGTGGTACAGCGGCCCCATGAGGAACACATGGTCATACTGCTCCAAGGGCAGCTCGTCCAGCTCCAGGCAGTTTTTTGCGTAGACAGTCAGGGGGACAGCCTCCTCCTCCGCTTTTCGGCGGGCGAAGGCAATGTTGCCCTCGGACAGATCTGCCAGGACAACATGACAGCCCTTTTTCGCGTAGTGGATGCTGTACCGTCCCGGCCCGCCGCCGATGTCCAGGATGGTGTCGCCTGGGCGGATATATTTGTCCATCATCCAGGTGGTGAGGATGAACTCGAAGGGGTGGCTCTCCAGGCGCAGCCACTCCTGTTCCGCGCCCTGGTCGTAAAAGCGCCGGACCGTTTCAATATCCTTGTTCATACGCCGTTTTCCTCCTCCCACGCCCTTTGCAGGGCGGAAATACCGTCAAAGATCCAGGTGGGCTTCGCCTCGCTCTCCTCCGCGTCCGCCCGGGTACCTTCGCCGGAGAGAACGAAGACTGTGTCGATCCCCGCGTTCACGCCGGAGGCGATGTCGGTATACAGCCTGTCCCCCACCATCACGGCCTCCTCCGCCCGGTATCCCGTCCTCTCCAGGGCCAGCAGCAGCATCGCCGGTTCCGGCTTGCCGATCACCCGGGGCGTCCGCCCCGTGGCCCGGCGAAGCATGTCGCATACGCAGCCCACGTCCGGCACGCAGCCGTACCAGGTGGGGCACACCCAGTCCGGATTGGCGGCGATGTAGTCCACCCCCCGGTTGAGCAGGATGCAGGCGTCCTCCAGCTTCTGGAATACCAGTTCCGTGTCGAAGCCCATCAGCAGGCAGTCGATATCGTCCTCCAGGCGGTCCGTAACGTGGATCCCCGCCTCCGCCAGCTGCTGGCGGAAGGTGCGGGTGCCGAAGGCGTAGCACTTGCGGTAAGGCGGGCGTTTGGCCAGATCGGCGATGAGGGCGTCTACGGAGGTAAGAAAATCCTCCCGGCCGGAGGGGATGCCCATGCGCGCAAGCTTGGCAATATAGGCATCCACCGAACGGGAGGAATTGTTTGTCAGAAACAGATACCGTCCGCCTGCGGCGCGGACGGCGTCCAGGAAGGGGATGGTCCCGGGGAACAGGTCTTCGTCAATATAGATCGTCCCATCCATATCCAGAAGGAACAGCTTCTTTTTGCCCAATGACGGCATGCCCCGACCTCTCCTTTTGCGTCAGAATGACGGTGATAGCGCTATTTTAGCACACGCGGCCCGGATTGTCCATAAATTTTCCTGCGGTCCATGGACAAGACCGGCGCCGCCGGACAAAGCTCCATTGGCTTCGCGGAAACGAGTTGAACAAGCCACGGGCCTGTGATATAATCAAAACCATCACCGGAACGTTATACAGGAGGGCCAAAATATGCTTGATACGATCCCCAGCCAGGAAGAATTGAAGGCTTTAATCGGGCAGTCTTTATATGATGTGTGGAACACATTATGCGCTCTGATCGATGAAAAATACGACATGGACCGCTCGTGGGATAAAGGTGGAAAAGCGTGGAAATACGAATATAAATACCGCTGGGGCGGCAAAACGCTGTGCGCCTTATACGCCAGAGAAAACTGCGTAGGGTTCATGGTCATCCTGGGGAAAGACGAACGGTCAAAATTTGAATCAGACAGGGCAAATTACTCCAAAGAGGTCCAGGAGCGGTATGACCAAGCCCAAACGTACCACGATGGGAAATGGATCATGTTCGAACCTGTGGATACTTCTCTGTTCAACGACTTCATTGGGCTGTTGCGAATCAAAAGAAGGCCAAACCGAAAGTAAGGGGTATCGACAAATGAAGGTAGTAACGGCGATCGATTCTTTCAAGGGCAGCCTGACCTCCCTGGAGGCGGGAGAAGCCGTCCGGCGGGGGGTGCTGCGGGCCCTGCCGGACGCCCAGGTGACCGTCCGCCCCCTGGCCGATGGCGGCGAGGGCACGGTGGAAGCCCTGGTGGCCGGAATGGGCGGCAGGCGGGAGCGCGTTGTGGTCACCGGCCCCCTGGGCCGGCCGGTAGAGGCCGTATACGGCATCCTGGACGGGAGCGGCACGGCCATCATCGAGATGTCCGCCGCCGCAGGCATTACCCTGGTCCCGGAGGAGGAGCGGGACCCGCTCCTCACCACCACCTATGGCGTGGGGGAGATGATCCGGGACGCGATGGCCAAGGGGTGCCGCCGGTTCCTTATCGGCATCGGCGGCAGCGCCACCAACGATGGCGGCATCGGAATGCTGCAGGCGCTGGGCTTCGGCATCCTGGACCGGAACGGCAAGCCGGCGGCTTTCGGGGCCGGAGGGCTTGCAGACGTCTCCTCCATCACGGATGAGGGCGTGCTGCCGGAGCTGCGGGACTGCACTTTCCGGGTGGCCTGCGATGTGACCAACCCCCTGTGCGGGGAACGGGGCGCCAGCGTAGTCTATGGTCCCCAGAAAGGGGCCGGCCCCGCTCTGACCGCCCGGATGGACGGCTGGATGGCGGACTTCGCGGCGCTGTGCCGGAAACGGTACCCCCACGCCGATCCGGACCGGCCGGGATCCGGTGCGGCAGGGGGCCTGGGCTTCGCGTTCCTGACGTTCACCAACGCCTCCCTGGAATCCGGCATCCGGATCGTCCTGGAGGAGACCCGGCTGGAGGGATACATCCGGGAGGCGGACGTGGTGGTCACCGGCGAGGGGCGGCTGGACGGACAGACGGTGATGGGAAAAGCGCCCGCCGGTGTGGCGGAGATTGCCAAGCGGTACGGCAAACTGGTCGTGGCCTTTTCCGGGTGCGTCACGGAAGACGCAGCGGCCTGCAACCGGAAGGGGATCGATGCTTTTTTCCCCATTTTGCGGGGGCCGTCCTCCTTGCAGGAGGCCATGGCGCCCGAAAACGCCGGAAAAAATCTGTCCGCAGCGGCGGAGCAGGCCTTCCGCCTGATCGCGGAGAGCAGCCGCCTGTCATACCGGTAGCGCCCCGTAATACTTTTTCTTGAGAAAGAAAAAGTATCAAAAAGAACTTTGACCTTGAGACTGAAACCCCTGCTATTCTTGGATTTCCGCCCGGCAGCGATGCTGCGTTTCTGATTTGGGAATAGTATCAGGCCAGCGCCCGCCCATTAAGCAGGTGCTGGCGGTAAAAAACCTTGTCTTTTATCGCTAAAATGTATTGTCTGACAGCCCACAAAAAATAAAAAAGGCCACCCTTGGGTGGTCTTTTTTATTCGTCTGGTTGGAAATCAGCCTACCTTGTTGAGCTTCAGCGTCATGGCGCTCTTTTTGTGAGCGGCATTGTTCTTGTGCAGAATGCCCTTGGCGGCGGCCTTGTCCACGGCCTTGACCGCGACCTTATAAGCGCCCTCGGCCTCGGTGCGATTGCCATTGGCGGCAGCAGCCTCAAACTTCTTCACGGCAGTCTTCATCGCAGATCTCTCAGCCTTGTTGCGGGCATTGCGGGCCTCAGCCACCAGCACGCGCTTCTTAGCGGACTTGATATTCGGCAAACCAAACACCTCCTCCAATGGGGGCTATGGCGGCGGCAAAAAAACCGCCCCATGCAGAATGATATTTTAACATGCTTTTCCGGAAATTGCAAGGAGAAATTTCAATTTTCTCCGCTCTTTTTTACATATTTCTCGCTGCCGGGAAGAAAAATAGAGGAAAACACCAGATTTTGTGTCTTAGAGCCCGTTCCGTCCGCAACGTGTGCGGATTGCTGAGGGTATTTTTTGCTCTGCAGGGAAAAATATCCCGCCAAGAAGTGTGCCGGACGACACGGAGCTGACTCTGGAGGAAGGGAAGGACCCAATCTATGCTGACCATTCGTACCGACCTGGCCGCTGAGGCCCATCAATTATGGCAGGAGAGGGCCGGGAAAACCACCCGCCTCCCCGGCATCCTGGCCCGGGATGAGGAGCTGGAGGGCTTTCCGCTGACCCGGGTAGAAGTTCTGGACGGGGAGGGGGAGGCAGCTCTGGGCAAACCCCGGGGGATCTATTTCACTTTGGATGTCTCCGCCCTCTGGCGGCGGGAGGAGGACGTATTCGGACGGGCCGTCCGGGCAGCCGCCTCCCTCCTGGCGCAGCTCCTGCCGGAGGAGGGCCCCGTCCTGGCGGCGGGGCTGGGCAACCCGGCCATGACCCCCGATGCCCTAGGTCCTCGAATGCTGGAGCATCTGCTGGTGACCCGGCATCTGCGGGAAGTGCTGCCGGGGTTCCGCAGCGTGGCGGGCATTGGCGCGGGGGTCCTGGGTTCCACAGGCCTGGAGGCGGCGGAGTGGATCCGGGGCGCGGCGGACCGGGTGAAGCCGGCGGCGGTGGTGGTGGCGGACGCTCTGGCGGCCCGCAGCCTGGACCGCCTGTGCAGCAGCATCCAGATCTCGGATACCGGCCTGATCCCCGGCAGCGGCGTAGGCAATCACCGGATGGCGCTGAACCGGGAGGGGTTGGGCCTTCCGGTAATCTCCATCGGCGTTCCCACGGTGGTAAGCGTGGAAACGGCGGCAAAGGACCTGCTGTCCCAGGCCGGGGGCAGCGAGGAGATGCTCTCCGGCCTGGCGGGCCGGGGCCTGTTCGTTACGCCGGACAGCATCGATTATAAGATCCGGGAGCTGGCGAAGGTCGTTGGATACGGGCTGGACCTGGCGCTGCAGCCCGGCCTGGAGCTGACGGAGCTGGAGGCGCTGCTGGCCTGACCGGCGCCTCATAGGCTGCGGATCACTTCACGGCGGACTGCTTGGGTATTTGGATGGTGATGGTGATCGCCTCATCGCTGTCCTGCCGGTCAAACCGGGCATCTACCCCGGCCCGGCGGATGGTCTCCATCCCCCGGTCCACGCTGTTGAGAAACAGGCGGACGTCCTTGATAATGAAAAGCTTCTTCCCTGCTTTTCCATCCTGCTGTTTCTTTTGCAGCTGGGCCTCTATGTACTCCTCCGCTGCGGCCACCGTCAGGTGCTTTTCCCCGATATGTTTTAGCGCCGCCAGCTGGGCCTCATCCCCCTCCAGGCGCAGCAGCGCCCGGGCGTGCCGCTCGGTCAGCTCATATTTCCGCAGCAGCTCCCCGCACTCCCCACTGAGCCGCAGCAGCCGCAGCTTGTTGGCCACCGCCGGCTGGGAGCGGCCCAGCCGCCGGGCGGCCTCCTCCTGGCTCATGCCGTAGGTGGTGATCAGCTTGGAGATGGCGGCGGCCTCCTCCAGGTAGTGGAGGTCGCTGCGCTGCAGATTCTCCACCAGGGCCAGCAGCGCGCTGTCCTGGGGCGTGGCCCGGACCAGGATGCAGGGCACGTGGGTCAGCCCCGCCAGCCCCGCAGCCCGCAGCCGCCGCTCCCCCGCCACCAGCACATAGCCTCCGTCCATTTTCTGCACGCTCAGTGGCTGGAGCACGCCGTGCTGCCGGATGGAATCCGCCAGCTCCTGCATGGCTTGGCCGTCAAAATGCCGTCTGGGC
>CAMWTG010000055.1 GCA_947177115.1 uncultured Clostridia bacterium | reverse complement strand
TTCCCTGCCCCTGCTCTGCAATTTTTAGGGCTTTTTCGTATTTTCCCGCCAATCCTAGATTGATAGCATAGTTATGTGCGATCAGACAGAACTGTCCAGGGTATCCTTCCAGTTCCCGTCCGTTATCTTCGATATTTTGAAGCAGTCGGTCATAAAGGCCGATTGCTTCTTCTCTTTTTCCCTCCATGGAGAAAGTGCGGGCCAGCTTATTGAGAAGCGTCATTTCCTCCAAACGGTACCGGAACTTTTCCGCCCTGTCCAGCTGGAACCCGGGCACCGTCATGCGGATTGCCTTTTCCAGCAGACGCCGCCGCTGAGCAGGGGTGTAGGGCCCGTCTGGCGTTCCCAGGGTCACCTGGGTGGACAGTATGTACTGCCGGTTGATCGCATCGTCCTTATCCGTGATCTCCTCCAGCCGCTTCAGCTTCTCCATGGTCCGCTCCCGGAGCTGGGGGCGGGTCTCCGGGTCCGCCTTCTCAAATGCGATGACGCTGGTCTGGATGTCCTGTTTCAGCGCCTTAATCTCTCTGTCGTGCTCACTCACCAGCACAAAGACGCGGTCCTCCGGCAGACCCAGGCGGTGCAGCAGGGCGTAGAGCTTGTCCCGGCTGGGGGTCTGCTTTCCCCGCTCCAGCCGGGACAGGGTGGAGCGGTCGCAGATGCCCGCGCAGAGATCTTCTATGGTTATGCCCTGCTTTTTCCGGTGGCTTCTGATGTATTCGCCGATCAGTACTTCCCGCATGGCTTACACCTCTCAATCGAGCAAAGATATTTTTATTATGCGGGAGTTCTTTTTCGGTGTCAACAAAATATTTTCTAAAACAGGGCGTTCCCTGCAAATTTTGAGATCTTTCCTGAAATTTGCAGGGAACGCCCTGGACAGACGGGCGGGGATGTGCTATCGTATGACCGTACCAAGGACGCGGCCCCAACGCCCGGGCGGAGCGTATAAAGCAGACACTGGGTTCCGTCTGCGGGATAAAATTTTACATTATAGGAGGCTACCGAAATGAAGAAAACGAGAAAACTGCTGGCTTTGGTGTTGGCCTTGATGATGGCGTTCAGCTGCATGGTGATGCCCGCCATGGCCCATGGAGATGAGGACGAGGGGATCATGCTGTTGCCAGCGGTGCGCCCATGTACGGAGTCCAATTGCTCCGGCGTTGTTACTATGCGTACGATAACCAGGTATATGCAATGGGAAACCACCTGCAAAGACTGCAACTATCCTCATATGCATAGAGTACCTTATCTCGTTGATATTGAATACTGTGACAGTTGCTCCTACAGTGCAGAACTTAAATTCTACGGACACGATTTCCCAGGTGTATGCATGCATAAATAGTCTGGGGTGCATAAGCCGGGTTGAAGGGAACGAAGGGAATGAACAGTGTGAAAAAGGGCCAGGTTATCTTACTGTTTTCCCTGACAGCAATTTTTCTCCTGGCCGCCTGCGGAGCAGGCGGCCAGGAGAAAAACCTGTCAGAGAATATTTTGATCTATGCCAATCTGCGTGAATCAGGTCCTGACCGGGAAGCCATCGATAAATTTAACAAGACCCATTCAGATGTGCAAATTGAGGTCAGGGACTATCTTGACGCGGAGGGCAATGAGGACAAAACCAAGCTGCTTGCGGAAATCATAGCTGGCAACGGACCTGATATCATTGACATGGGCTACACTAGGGATGCCCTCACCACGCTCTTGCCTTACCGGCAGATGGCTAAAGGCGGATATCTGGAGGACCTGTGGCCCTATATTGAAAACGACCCGGCGTTAGGGCGCAACGCGCTCCTGGAGCCGCCGCTGAAAGCCGCCGAGGTGGATGGGGGCCTTTATATCGCCTTTCCTTCTGTGCGGATCAATACGCTGGTGGGTGCGGAGAGCATTGTGGGAGACAGGACCAGCTGGACGCTGGAGGAGCTTCAGAGGGCATTTGCTTCCATGCCCCCGGATTCCACCATTTTGAACTATTCATACAACAGGCAGGATGCTTTTATTTATATTTCCTGCATGAGTCTGGATAATTATGTGGATTGGGAGACCGGCCAGTGCCGCTTTGACAGTGAAGGCTTTCGCTCACTCGCAGAGTTTGTGAAAGGCTTCCCGGAGAAGTCACCCCTTAATGGGGTAGATCCAACGGACTATAACGCACTGATGGCAGTAAACAAGGAACTGGCGGATCGATTGCACGGTGGATACCAGATGCTTAAACAGACAATGATCGGCAGGCTTGAGGATATCCAGTATTTGGATAGCATATTTGGCGGCAAGGCGTCCTTTGTTGGATACCCGGTGGAGGATGGCAGCATTGGCAGTAGTTTTTACATTTCAGGGCGCAGCCTGGCGATGTCCTCCACCTGCCGGAACAAGGAAGCTGCCTGGGATTTCCTGCGTCAGACGTTCCTGCCGGTGGGAAAGAGCGAATCCACGGGTCCCATCCCCATCAACCGTAGCGATTACGAATTGTCGAAGAAGTGCAATGTATCTGCGACCATTGGCGATGGTTCCGGATACGAATATGCAATACGCAAGGCGACAAAAGAAGAGGAGCAGCGCTATGAGGACCTGCTTAACAGCATCGATAAAATAGAGCTGTGTGACAAGACTGTCTTTGACATCGTTCAGGAAAATCTAGGCCCCTACTTCTCCGGCGACAAGCCCCTGGACGAGACCGTGGACTTGATCCAAAACCGGGTGAGCCTGTATGTGAACGAGAACCGTTAGGCGCGAAAATATGCGCGAAACATCCTGGACAGACGGGCTGGGATATGCTATCGTATAGCTGTACTATGAAAGGCTTTTCCTGCACTTCAAAAGGCAGCAGCAAGACCTGGAGGAGGATCTATCATGAAAAATGCCGCCAATAAAATGAAATATTGGTACATATTTTTGTTGGCTTCCATATTGCTGCTGGTTCCCGCCGCCTGCTCTACAGGCGGTGGGAACCAGTCTGTACAAATGGGGCCGTCCTCCGCCGAAGCGGCGGCATTGACTTATGCGACCATGCACCCGGAAAAGGTGGACCGGGGAGCTATAGACTCCTTTAACAAGAAGCATCCGGAGCTGCAGATAGAAGTCAGCGAGTATTCCGGAGAAGAGGCATATAAACGTTTGCTGGTAGAGATCGCAGCTGGAAAAACTCCGGATATTATCGATCTGGGGGATCTGCCCTACCAGCGGCTGGTACAGCTTGGATATTTGGAGGACCTTTGGCCCTATATTGAAAACGACCCTGAATTGGGACGAGAGGGTGTTATAGAAGCTCCCCTGAAGAGCGCGGAGGTAGATGGCAAACTCTGCGCGGTATTCAGTTCTGTAACTATTGAAACACTTATGGGTCCAGAGGCGATCATAGGAAACCGGTCCCATTGGTCATTGGAGGAGCTAATGGCAGCGTTTGCCGCCATGCCGGAAGATTCCACGATCTTGGAATGTTATCGCACCAAAGCGGATATGCTCCGCACGATGCTTGTCATGAGCCTGGACAGTTATATCGACTGGGATACAGGCCGGTGTTCCTTTGACAGCGAACCGTTTCGGGCAGTTTTGGAATTTGCAGACCGCTTTCCCTTGGAATTTGAAAATACGAAGGAGGCAGCGGAACGCATATACGAGGAACTTGCATGGCGGCAGCAGAATGGACGGCAGATGCTGGCATCGCAGATTATCTGCGGTCTGGCAAATATAGTAACTGCCGACATAGAGGCAGGTGGGCGCGCCGCCTTTGTTGGATATCCAACAGAGGATGGCAGCACGGGAGGCTTTTTTGTTCCCTCCGGACCCGTGTTAGCCATGTCTGCCTCTTGCCAACACAAAGATGCGGCGTGGGAATTTATTCGTCAGACGATCCTTCCGCAATACGACAGGAGTATGCTGGAAGAAAATCGCACATTAACTGATATTGCCATCAACCGAAAGGAATATGATCTGGCAAATAGAACTGACATGGAACGCGAACCGGTTGAGATGCCATTCTTTGCCTACGGCATGGTCACAGTCCCTGCGCCAACGGAGGAGGATCTCCGCCGGTTTGATGATCTTGTAAACAGCATCGAAAGAATAAGTATATTCAATGATGATGCGATCTATGATATCGTAGAGGAATCCTGCATCCCCTACTTCACTGGCAGCAAAACTCTGGACGAGACCGTGTCCCTCATCCAGAACCGCGTGCAGCTGTATGTAAACGAGAACCGCTAGGCGCGAAAATTTGCAGGGAACGCCCTGGACAGACGGGCGGGGATATGCTATCGTATGACCGTACCGAGGACGCGGCCCAAACGCCCAGGCGGAGCGTATAAAACAGATATTGGGTCCCCGCCTGCGGGATAAAATTTTACATTATAGGAGACAGCTAAAATGAACAGGAAAATATACTGGTCTTTTTTGCTTGCTTTCATAGCCCTCCTGACCGCCTGCGCTCCCGCAGGCGGTCAGGATGCTGATGTTACCACCTTGGTCTACGCCAATCTGACCAAAGACAACGTGGACCGGGCGGCGGTGAACCTCTTCAACAGCACGCACGCTGACGTGCAGATCGAGGTCAGGGATTACCTCGATGAGGACGGCGTCAGCGGACAAGAGCGGCTCATGGCCGAGATGGCTGCGGGAAAGATCCCCGATATCATCGACCTGGGGCGCGGCTACTCTTCCCTCTCTCTTTTGCCCTATCAGGTGCTGGCGCGGAAGGGTTATCTGGAGGACCTGTGGCCCTACATCGAAAACGATCCGGACCTGGGCCGGGAGGGCGTTCTGGAAGCGCCGCTGAAAGCCGCCGAGGTAGACGGCGGGCTCTACGTCCTTTTTGACGAGGTCTGGATCAACACACTGACAGGGGCGGAGAGCATCGTAGGGGACCGGATGAGCTGGACCCTGGCGGAGCTTCAGGAGACCTTTGCCGCCATGCCGGAGGAGTCCACCATTCTGCCGTACCACTTTCGGAAGCTGGACGTCTTTGTCTATATGGTGTGCATGACCTTGGACGGCTACGTGGACTGGGAGAAGGGACAATGCTCCTTTGACTGTGAGAATTTCCGGGACGCGCTGCAGTTTGTCAACGGATTCCCCGACGAGGTCACGCGTACGGAGGAGCTGAGCGGTGAGCTCCTGGACCGGATGCGCCGCGGAAAACAGATGCTGTGGGTATATCCGATCTACAGTGTGATGGACATGCAGCTGATATCCGCTCTGATCGCCGATGGTGGTCCGGTCTCCTTTGTGGGCTACCCGACTACGGATGGCAGTGTGGGCAGCAGCTTCTATCCCATACGCAAGCTGGCTATGTCCTCCGCCTGTCAGGATAAGGATGCGGCCTGGGAGTTCCTCCGGCAGATGATCCTGCCGAAGTATGACCGGGAACAAATCAGGGAGGGCGAGGGGCCCCGATGGATCCCCATTAACCGGGAGGATTACGATGCTGTGAGGCAGGTGGCCCAAAGCAACGGTTTTTTCCCAAAAATGAAGGGATTCGGCCAGGAGCCCGATGCCTTTCGGGTCGAGTGCCACAGGGTAACGGATGAGGAATGGGAACAGTACGAAACTTTAATCAACAGCATCACCAAGGTCGATATGTATGACAGCAATATTTATAACATCGTCTGGGAAGCCGCCGGCGCCTACTTCGCCGGGGACAAGACATTAGACGAGACGGTGGCGCTCATCCAAAACCGGGTGGGACTGTACGTGAACGAGAACATGTGACCCTGGCCGGAAAACGCATAGCTGGATGAAGTTTTGCATTATGGAGGCTGCCAATATGAGGATCTGTCGATGGGCGCTCGCCCTGTTGCTGCTAAGTACCCTGCTATATGGATGCACGGATGCGGGAACGGTACCGGGATCATCCCCTGTGAAAGCCAGCGCCGTATGTAATAGTATGTTTCGCGTCACATGTTCGTCCCCCAAGTATGAATATGATTCCAGACAAATGCAAAAAGAAGCTCCATTATGTTTTGAGCTTAAAATCGAATATATCGGGGACGAACCAAGTATAACAATTTGGCATGGAGACCCAATCGGTGGAGTAGAACTGATGAATCAGGACGGAACCGCCATACTGCCCTTTGTAGCGGGAGATTCTCGGAGCGCCTCGGAATTGGAGAAAGGGAAAGAATATTCCATAGAAGTTTTCACAGGCGCAGTGGAATATGAACTCTTTGGCGGATTCGCTCCCGGGAACTATATTGCAGAGGCAAGTGTTGCGTTCAAATTTGGCAAAAATGCCGCCGAGGAACTAGTTTGTGTCCTTGATCTGCCATTTGCAGTCACATAACCCCATTGCAGGTAAACTGGTTCAAAAAATTATAGTGGAAATCTGCCGTCCGCCGTGGTATACTATCCCTATCCAAAATAAGGAGGGAAACGCTATGCCGTATATCCTTGCCGCCATCGGCGTCATCATCCTGATCCTGCTGGTCACCAACATCCAGGTCGTCCAGCAGTCCCGCGCCTTCGTGGTGGAGCGCCTGGGGGCGTATCAGACCACCTGGGGCGTAGGCGTCCATATCAAGGTGCCATTTATCGACCGGGTGGCCAAGCGGGTGAGCCTGAAGGAGCAGGTCGTTGACTTCGCCCCCCAGCCCGTCATCACCAAGGACAACGTCACCATGCAGATCGACACCGTCATCTATTTCCAGATCATCGACCCCAAGCTGTACGCCTACGGCGTGGAGCACCCTATGAGCGCCATCGAGAACCTGACCGCCACCACGCTGCGCAACATCATTGGCGATCTGGAGCTGGACCAGTCCCTCACCAGCCGTGACCACATCAACACCCAGATGCGCTCCATCCTGGACGAGGCCACGGACCCCTGGGGCATCAAGGTCAACCGGGTGGAGCTGAAGAACATCATCCCGCCCCGCGACATCCAGGACTCCATGGAGAAGCAGATGCGCGCCGAGCGCGAGCGCCGGGAAGCCATCCTCCAGGCCCAGGGCCAGAAGGAGAGCCAGATCCTGGTTGCGGAAGGCGAGAAGCAGTCCGCCATTCTCCGGGCCGATGCCGCCAAGCAGGCCGCCATCCTGGAGGCAGAGGGCCAGGCCGCCGCGATCCTGAAGGTCCAGCAGGCCCTTGCGGACTCCATCAAGCTTCTGAACGAAGCCAACCCCAACGACCAGGTGGTCAAGATCAAGGCGCTGGAGGCATTCCAGGCCGCCGCCGATGGCAAGGCCACCAAGATCATCATCCCCAGCGAGATCCAGGGCCTTGCCGGTCTGGCCAGCAGCGCAAAAGCGCTGTTGGAGGCGGACCGGAAGTAGTCCGCGCTCTCTTCTTCTTGATTCTTCTTTTGGTATCAAAACCGCCCCGGCCTTGTCCAGGCCGGGGCGGCGTTCGTCTATGGAGCGCTTGCTTCGGTCTCCACAGAGGCGCTAATTAACCTGTATCCGGATCATCTCCTATAGGCAATTATCAAATATAGCTGCCAAGCAGCCCCGTAGGGCCCGATGTCCTCATCGGGCCGTTTTTCCACCATATGCCGGAATTCTGCCAAACGGGCCGATGAGGACATCGGCCCCTACACGGATCCTGCCTTTTCAGGGGATTGTGTTTCAAAAAATCGATTTCTGTGAGGCGCGGGATTTACCATTCATTTATGTTGGGCCTTGGTTCTCTCCACCATTCCTGGAAGTCTTTCGCATATGTAGTTAAAACTTCGCTCAGATCCCGAGGCGGTACGTATTTTGTAATCTCATAAAATTTTTCTACAAATCTGTCCGCATCCTCTGCCATTTGCGAAGTCTCCAAAATTCTCGCTCTTTCTACCAGCTCAGCAGTTTCTGAGGATATACTTTCAACCTGCTGCTCCAATCTCCGGTTGCAGTCAAACAATATTTCGTTTTCCTGCAAGATCATTCTGTAAAGACTATAAATGATTTCCGCAACAGTCCGCATCCTCATATAGCCGTCTATTGGGCATGATTTTAAAAAATAGTAGTAATTCAGCCAAAAATCGGAGTAAAAGGACAGGAGCTTTTCTTCCTTTTCCGCTTTCTGAAATACCGGGATGCCGGTTATGATCTGTTCGATCTCGCTGTCGTCGGAAAACAGGACCTTTGCCCCCAAAAAGCCGTTTCTCGCCGGTTCGCTTCCCCTCCTTGCCAGGTCGGTCAGATACTCTTTCGTCATGTATTTGATATCAAAATAGCCCCCGCTGTATGTGCATAAACCGTTTATCGTTTCCGCTGTCGCTTTTGCTTCTGCCTTTCCGGCATGATCTTCCGGCTGCAGCACGACCATAGCGTCAATATCTGAATCTGCTCTTTCCGTTCCTTTTGCAATGGAGCCGCCGAGTATCACAGCGATCGCGCCCTGCTCCTTGTAATATTTTTTCAGTATTTCTATCGATTCTTTATGATGTGTGTACATTTTCCTGCTCCCCGCTTTGTTGATGTTTTCCAAGTATTTCCACCGGACGTCTCTGGACGCAGCAAACGCAAAGAACCGGCGTTCCTGTTCGTACAGATCGCCGCCCGGCAGCATCCTGCCGCCGGATTTTTCCAGGGAGCGGTTTTTCACCCGCTGCAGCCGGATCTCTTTTGGAGCGCTGAGCAATATGGCATACTGAAAGGACGAGCAAACCGCTATGCTCCTCCTCAGACTTTTGCCGCGTCTCATTTGCATTGTAACACAGGGATCCGTCTGCTGCAAGGCGCACAGGCAAAACCGGCGGAAGGTCCGGACGGCGGGGGATCTCCCCCGCCCCCGATGCAAATTTTTCGTGCATTTCCGCAGGATATGGTGTATCATATAGGTGATCAGCATTTATTCCATTTCAGGAGGACAATATGATGAATACCTGTACCATTCCCCAGGGATACCGCTCCCCCCTCTGCGGCTACGACATGCAGCGGGCCATCGAGTTCGTCAAGAGCAGCTTTCAGGAGAACCTGAAATTCGCCCTGAACCTCCGCCGGGTCTCCGCGCCGCTGTTCGTGGACAGAGACTCCGGCCTCAACGACAACCTCAACGGCGTGGAACGGCCCGTGGGCTTCGACATCCCCGCCGTGGGCGGGGCCCAGGGCGAGGTGGTCCACTCCCTGGCCAAGTGGAAGCGCCTGGCCCTCAAACGCTACGGCTTCTACCCCGGCAACGGCCTGTACACCGACATGAACGCCATCCGCCGGGACGAGAGCCTGGACAACATCCACTCCGTCTACGTGGACCAGTGGGACTGGGAGAAGGTCATTACCAGAGCCGACCGGAACGTGGACTTCCTCCAGTACACCGTCCGCTCCATCGTGGGGGCGGTGTGCGACACCTGCGACGCCCTGCGCCGGGCCTTCCCCCAAGTCAAGACCCACCTGGACCGGGAGGTCAGCTTCATCACCACCCAGGAGCTGGAGGACATGTACCCCCACCTGCCCCCCCAGGAGCGGGAGACCGCCTACATGCGGGAGGGCCACAGGACCGTGTTCCTCATGCAGATCGGCAAGACCCTGAAAAGCGGCCAGAAGCACGATGGCCGGGCCCCGGACTACGATGACTGGGAGCTCAACGGCGACATCCTCATGTGGAACGATGTGCTGGGCCGGGCCTTTGAGATCAGCTCCATGGGCGTCCGGGTGGACCCGGAGAGCCTGGACCGGCAGCTGAAGCTGGCGGGCTGCGAGCAGCGGCGGGAGCTGCCCTTCCACAAAATGCTCCTCAACAACGAGCTGCCCCTGACCATGGGCGGCGGCATCGGCCAGAGCCGGCTGTGCATGCTGATGATCGGCTGCTGCCACATCGGCGAGGTGCAGGTGAGCCTGTGGGACCAGGAGACCCTGGATATCTGCGGGGAGGCCGGGGTACAGCTGCTGTAGACCGCAGGGACTGCGGTCTACGCGCGATCCCGTAGGGCGGGACGACCCGGCGCGCCGCTCCGCCGTCCATTGCCCAATGACCCGTACGGCGCGCCGGGGTCGTCGCGCCCTACAAGATATTGCGGATATCCGACATTTTGTATTTTGATGGAGGAACAATGATGAACGACTTTGTTTTGACAGATCTGGGACCCAAGAGCGTATTCCACTTTTTCGAGGAGCTGGCCCGCATCCCCCACGGCTCCGGCAACACCGCCGCCGCCAGCGCCTGGGCGGAGGACTTCGCAAAGGCCCGGGGCCTGCGGTACCGGAGGGACGCGCTGGGCAACGTGGTCATCTGGAGATCCGCCTCCCCCGGCTATGAGGACCACCCGGCGGTGATCCTGCAGGGCCACCTGGACATGGTGTGCGTCCAGGAGAGCGGCCTGGGCCACGACTTTGAGAAGGACCCCCTGGAGCTGGAGGTCCAGGACGGCTGGGTGAAGGCCCGGGGCACCACCCTGGGCGGCGACAACGGTATCGCCGTGGCGATGATCCTGGCCCTGCTGGACGATGAGACCGCCGTCCACCCGCCCATCGAGGCGGTGCTGACCGTGGACGAGGAGGTCGGCCTGCTGGGAGCCAACGGGCTGGACTGCTCGGACTTGCAGGGCCGGAGGCTCATCAACCTGGACAGCGAGGACGAGGGGGTGCTCACCGTCAGCTGCGCCGGGGGGAGCCGGTGCGACATCCTGCGGGAATACCCCGTGGAGGAGGCGGAGGGCGCGGTGTGTACCCTCGCCGTCTCCGGCGGGCGGGGCGGCCACTCCGGCATGGAGATCCACAAGGGGCTGACCAATGCCAACAAGCTGCTGGGGGCGTGCCTGCAGAAGGTCGGGGGCGTCCGTCTGATCTCCCTCTCCGGCGGTATGCAGGACAATGCCATCCCCAAGGAGGCCGAGGCCGTGTTCCTGGCCGGGGACGCGGACGTGCTGGCCTCTTTCCGGCAGTATTGCGAAAATGGGTTTGATCTTGAAGTGAATTCCCTCGAATCCGGCCTGCACGTAAAAACGAGCTGTGTACAGTCCAACGCCCCGCGGGCGGCCCTCTCCCGGGAGGACAGCCAGGCCGTGCTCTCCCTGCTGGATGACTGCCCCAACGGCGTGCAGGCCATGAGCCGGGACATCCCCGGCCTGGTGCAGACCAGTCTGAACCTGGGCATCCTGCGGCTGGAGGAGGGGCGGCTGTCCCTGTCCAGCGCTGTGCGCAGCAGCGTGGCGGCGGAGCAGGAGGCGCTGTGCGCCCGGCTGGAGGACCTGGCCGCGCAGTACGGCGGCAGCTTCTCCCGGCGGGGGGCCTACCCGCCCTGGGAATACCGGAAGGATTCCCCCCTCCGGGACGTCATGCTCCGGGTCTGGCGGGAGACCGCCGGGAAGGAGATGCAGGTGGAGGCCATCCACGCCGGGCTGGAGTGCGGCCTCTTCGCCGGGAAGATCCCCGGACTGGACGCCGTGTCCATCGGCCCCGACCTCCGGGACGTCCACAGCACGCGGGAGCGGATGAGCATCGCCTCCGTGCAGAGGACCTGGGACTACCTGCGCAGGGTGCTGGAGGAGCTGTAAGGTCTGCCATACGATGCAAGCTCCCGGCTGCCGCCGCAGCTGGGAGCTTGCCTGCACAGGGTACATCATATGTTGACTTTCTTTCTGTCCGCGCTGGAAAGCGAGGAGGACCGGCGGCGGTTCCGCGCCGTCTACGCCCAGTACCACGGGCGGCTGGAGCGGGTCGCCATGGGCATCCTGCAGGACCGGCGCGACGCCGAGGATGCCATCCAGAACACCTTCGTTCAGGTCGTCCGGCATTTTGAAAAAATTTATCAGATCCCGTGTGAGGAACTGCCCTTCTGGCTCATTTCTATAGTGAAGAACGAAGCCAGGATGATCCTCCGGAAGAGAAAGCGCGCCCTCTCCCTGGAGGAGGACTGGGAGACCGCCTCCGCCCGGGCGGAGGACGTGTCGGACTACGCGGCCCTGGTGGAGCTGTTCGCCAGCCTGCCGGAGACGTACCGGCAGGTGCTGGAGATGAAGGCGCTGCTGGGGTACACGGACCGGGAGACCGCCCAGCGGCTGGGCATCTCCGAGACGGCGGTGAGCACCCGGGCCAGCCGGGGGCGCGCGCTCCTGCGGGAGATACTGGAAAAGGAGGGATTCCATCTGTGACCGATCAGGAACTGGACCGGATGATGCGGCGGGTCCTGCTGGACGCCGTCAGGCTGGACGGGGAGGGGGAAGAGGAGGAG
>CAMWTG010000054.1 GCA_947177115.1 uncultured Clostridia bacterium | reverse complement strand
CATTAGCGGATACTAGACAAGAACCGGAACCAGAGTCCGCTCCCTCACCGGAACCTACACCAGAACCGGAACCAGAGCTGGAATTGACCCCCACTCCCGAACCCCAACCGGTGGTGGAACCGGAGCCGGAACCCATCCCTGAACCCCAATCTGCTCCTAAGTCCACGCCCGCTCCTAAGCCGCCTGCACCGGATCCGGACGAGCTGGTCGTGGTCAACATTATGGAGGCCTTGGTGGAGGAAAAAGCCTCCCGGTATATCAGGATGTTCGGTCTGTGTACCTGCCCCCGCTGCGAGGCGGACGTGAAGGCGCTGACCCTGACTAATCTCCAACCCTCTTACATTGTGCGCCGCCGGGCGGAGGCTCACGCCATGGTCACCGTTTACGAGAGCCGCTACAACAGCACCATTTTTGCTCAGCTTACCCGGGCCTGCAAGATCGTCATGGAAAGCCCCCGGCATGGAGCGGATCAAACGATGCTGTAGACCCCTCATAAAAGCGAAAAGCAGGAAGGACCGGCCCCTCGCGCAAGGGGCCGGTCCTGAGTCTGTCGATCAGGAAACGATCCTGTCGAAACAAGCGAAATCGTGCTTGCAATCCGGCGTATCTTGGTATACAATGGATTCGCGAGACACAGAAGCAAAAGGCAGGGCGAAGGAGGGCCCTAATCCTCCATCGCCCCTATGCAGGAGCCCATACCTCCCACACAGCAGATATATACTGCGCCAAAACCTATTTTACCAGTTCCCCATGCATTTTACAAGTGGGGAATTGATTAGGCGTGTGCGTAGCTTCAGCGGTGTAGGGAAATTATGCCCTGCGCCGCTTTTGTTGTCTCGACAGGAATGCCCTAGGGGGCGAGTTGGGGTTCCCGCCCCCTAGCGGCTGTACTGTTGAGATCAAAAAAATGAGAAAGTGAAGGAGAAACAAAAATGAGAAAAAGACTTTTACCCCTTATGCTGGCTCTGGTGTTATGCCTGGGCCTGACTGTCCCCGCTATGGCGGCGGAAGCGGCCTTTAAGGATGCTATTCCCTGTGAGTTTCCAAGCGTGGGATCTTTCCACGAGGGGCTGGCGTGGGTAGGAACGAGTGATGGGGTCGGGTTTATTGACAAGACCGGCGAGATCGTCATTCCCGCCAAGTATGACGATGTGCTCGATTTTTCTGAGGGCCTTGCGGCAGTGCAGCAGAAGGACAAATGGGGTTTTATTGACAAAACTGGCGAAATCGTCATTCCCTGCGAGTATGACTTTGTTAGTGTCTTTTCTGAGGGTCTTGCGCTGGCGGTGATAGACGGCAATAAGGGCGGCTACATCGATAAAACCGGCAAGGAGGTCATCCCCTTCCAGTATGCGGGCGCAAATCCCTTTTCCGAGGGCCTTGCGGGGGTAGCGGCCGATGGCAAATGGGGCTTTATCGACAAGGCCGGTAAAGAAGCTGTCGCTTGCCAATATGATGAAGTGGACTATTTTTACGAGGGCCTTGCAGCGGTGAAGCAGGGTGACAAATGGGGCTATGTTGATAAAACTGGCAAAGAAGTCATTCCATGCCAATATGATTTAGCGGTTTTCTTCTCCGAAGGGCTTGCAGGGGTAGGGCTGAACGGCAAAGGCGGCTATATTGACCAGACAGGCGAAACAGTCATTCCTTTCAGTAACTACAGCTATATAGGAGCCTTTTCAGGGGGCCTTGCACTGGTGCAAAAAAACGATAAGTACGGTTTTATTGACAAGACAGGCAAAGAGGTTATTCCCTGCAAATACGATGATGCTTGGGGCTTTTCCGAGGGCTTTGCGCCGGCGATGAAGGACGGCAAGTGGGGCTACATCGACCAGACCGGCAAGGAGGTCGTGCCCTTCCAATATGACGATGCGGCTATCGTCTCCGATGGCATGGCGCGGGTAGGGCAAGTGCCGGATATTTCCGGTGACTATGGTGAACTTCCCCCCCTTTACGGTTTTATCACCATCATTAGCGGTGAGGCCGAGGCCACCGCTTCCGTCAGCAACTGGGCCAAGGAGCTGGTGAACAGCGCCGCCGCCAGCGGCCTGATCGCCGATGGCCTGGGAGATGATTACCGTGTGAACATCACCCGCGCCCAGTTCGCCGCCATCTCCGTGAAGCTGTACGAAGCCATGAGCGGTGAAACGGCCCCCGCCGCCGGGGACAGCCCCTTCTCCGACACCAGCGCCCCCATGATCGTCCAGGCTGAAGCACTGGGCTTTGTGGGCGGCGTTGGCAATGGCAGGTTCGACCCGGATTCCCCTGTCACCCGCGAGCAGGCTGCGGTCATGCTGTCCCGTGTGTATACCAAGCTGGGCGGAGAGATCCCCGCTGTGGACGCCACGGATTTTGCGGACGATGATGCCATGGGCAGCTATGCCAAGGACGCGGTCGCGTTTATGTCCGGCAAGGAGATCGTTGGTGGCGTGGGGAACAACAAATTCGACCCCAAAGGCAGCGCCAGCATTGAGCAGGCCCTTGTAATTGCTCTGCGGATGTTTGAGAACTTGAAGTAAGGAGCGTTCAGGCCGGGGACCGGCAGGTTATAAGGCGCGGACCGATCGAACAGATCAAGGGCCGGACCCCGAACGGGTCCGGCCCTCGCTCTTTACCGCATGACGCCTTACATCTGGAAATAGACGGTGGTGTTGGCCACGGTCATCATGGTCATGAGCATGGTGTTGAAGAACACGGCGGTCCAGATGTTGCCAGTCTTCTTGTAGAACAGCTTGGTCAGGCAGGAAGCAATAGCCAGCGTGGGCACCAGCGCAAAGAGCAGGATGCCGGACAGGGCCTCATTGGGATAGAAGGCGGAACCGGTGATGAACAGCTTGCCGTACTGGAGCACCAGCCAGATGAAAATACCTCCCATGTTGGTCAGCGCCGCCAAGACGTAGCCCCATGCGCCCTGGAGCTTTTCGGAGCTGGTGTTGTAGACGCAGGCCATACCGGCCACGGCGTAATAGATCAGGAACAGGGGCATATACTTCAGCGCGGCGGGCACGGCAGAGACCTCGAAGGTCTTGAATGCAAAGGTCCAGATGCGGAAATCCACCTTGAAGATGATATCCACCAGGAACACGCAGGCAAATCCGGCCACAACGGCGATCAGCGCCGTGCAGAAGGCTGCGGCGATACTGACTGCGCCGCCGGAGATCCCGTAATGGGCGATGCCAACGCCCTGCTCCTTCTTGTTTCCGAAGAGGTACACGGCCGTCATGACAACGGCGGCGATGCAGGCGCAGATGATGGCCCAGGTGACAATGGTGCTGACGGTGGGGCCCTGGAAGGTGGCATCGTTGGGGATGCCCTTCTTGACCATGTACAGCATCAGCAGGCCGGAAACGATCACCACGATGGAACCGGCGGTCCAGGTCTTTTTCTGGGACGCCTCGCCGGAGAGCAGGGTCATCACCAGGCCGATGACACCGGAAACGGCGGCCAGGATGGCGGCATAGCCCAGCCAGCGGCTGGCCTCGCCGGTACCGGCGGTGTAGATGATGGCGGGGATCAGCATGGTCACCAGGAACAGCACCACCGTACCCACCTTGCCACGGAGGGTGGAAACACCGGGCAGGGGCGCGGGACGCTCGGTCACCGCCTGGCTCAGGAAGGGAGCCTTCACCAGCAGCAGGATCAGAGCGGCAAGGAACAGGAAGAAGCCGACCAGGGCCACCAGCTCAAAGGCCTCCTTGAACATCCAGATCTGGCTGTTGGCGGGCATGGGGTTCAGCTTGGCGCTGTATTCCGCAAAGGCAGTCTCATAGAAGGAAATCATATTCGCCGTGGTCCCCTTGGAGAAGTGGTTCCACGGATGGATCTCGCTGGGTTCATAAATAATGCGCTGGCCTCCATCGGAGGTCTGGTACCAGGTGTCGGACTTGGTGTTGGGATCCAGAACGGCGTTGCCGTCCGCATCGTAGCTGATAGTCTCCAGGATGATCTGTCCGTCCACAGTGGAGACATAGTCCTTGTAATTGACGGTACCCTCATCACCAGGAGCGTTGAAGAAGAACTCATCATAGTGGGCGCAGATCTTGCCGATGGTCCGCCCGCCGAAGTTGGCCGCGCCGGTGGCGGCGTCCAGCCCCAGATAGGAGGTCCACATATAATCGGCTCCGGCGGACAGCTGGGCCTTGATCATGCGCACGCCGGTCTGCTGGTAGGCCAGCTCATCGTAATACACAGCCGCCGTGGAGGAGAAGCCGCCCATGGAGTGGCCGCTGACGGCCAGAACGCCGTTGCCATCAGCATCCTTGAGGACGTAGTCCTGCTGGTACATATACTGCACCGCGTCCCAGATGGCGGTGGGCCAGAAGCTGAAGAAAGCTCCGGTATGTTCCGCGTTGCCCTTGGAATGGCCGTGGTCATACATGTCCAGCGCCAGCACCACATAGCCCCGGCGGGACATCTCGATGGCGGGGGCATCCTGCATCTCGGCGCTGTTGAGGTAGCCGTGGGTGGTCACCAGGGTAGGACGGGGGTCGGACGCGCCCGCGCCCTTGGGCATGTAGAGCAGGCCGGATAAAGTACCCGATTCCGTGTCAAAATAGACCCGGGAGACGTTCACGGAGTAGAACGAGGTGTGGAATGCCTGGGCCAGGATGCTGCCCAGCAGCATCAGCACGAGGCCGATGGCCAGAACGGCTGCTGTTTTGTTTTTCTTCAGTTTCATAAAAGCCCTCCTAAAATTTTTATATTATTTCCGAATTAAAAATTCGGATATAATAAATTTGATTAAAGCCGTTTTGCTCGCCGCTGTAAACAGCGGCAACCGCAAAACATGGCAACTATTCTTCTGACCTTTCAGGTCGGAAGTAATAGCAATCCCTGCATAAAGGCGCAGGAATAACATACAAAATCGTGCAGTGCAAAAAAGAGCATGACAGCCCACAAGGCCATCATGCTCGTCTCTCCACTCATGAGCGCGATATTCGTTTAGCTGAATTTGTTATCAGCATAGCATAACCACTATTTGCTGTCAAGCCGCCAAAATCTTTTTGTGTAAATCAGACAAATTTTTTTCGGTATTTTTGGTGCATTCACCTTCGGAAAATTCCGAAATGGACCTTGCAATTCGCCGCCGCTTCTGCTATGATAAAAATGACCTTTGTGCTGAGTGTTGAGATGCGCGAGGCGGCGAGAAAAGCCGCCTTGCGCATTTTTTGTCTCCGCCGCACAGATCAGCAAAATCGAAATGAGGTAACGCATATGGACAGCAGGCATCTATTAGAGCTCCTGGCGGACAATCCGATCATCGCAGCCGTCAAGGACGACCAGGGGCTCAGCAACACGCTGGACAGTAATGTGGACGTGATCTTCCTGCTCTATGGGAATGTCCTCAATCTGCCCGAACTGGTCAACCGGGTCCATACCGCCGGCAAGGCCGCCTTTGTCCATCTGGATCTGGTGGACGGGCTGACCAACCGGGAGATCTCCGCCGACTTCGTGGCCCGCAGCACCGCCGCCGCTGGGATCATCTCCACCAAATCCCCTGTCATCAAGCGGGGACGGGAGCTGGGGCTGGTGGCCATTCAGCGGTATTTCCTGCTGGATTCCATGGCGCTGTCCAACATTGAGCGGGACCTGTCCCGAGATGCGGCGGACCTTATCGAGGTCCTTCCCGGCCTGATGCCCAAGATGATCCGCCGGTTGGTGCAGTCTACGGGCAAGCCCATCATTGCCGGAGGACTTATCTCCGATAAGGAGGACGTTACCGGCGCGCTGGGCGCGGGGGCTGTGGCGGTGTCTACCACCAATCCCGCCGTATGGCGCATGTAAAAACCATAAGTTCCATCAAAATTATTTATACAGGAGGTACCACAAATGGAAACGAGACCTTACGTATCCTGGGAGCTGATGAACGACTTTCTCACCGATGCTTTCAAGGGCTACGGCGTGCCGGAGGAGGACGCGAAGATCTGCGCCGACGTCCTTCTGGAGTCCGACCGCCGGGGCATCGAGAGCCACGGCTGCAACCGCTTCAAGCCTATCTACATCGACCGCATTGAAAACGGCACGCTGCTGCCCGTCACGAAAATGGACATCGTGAAGGATACCCCCACCACTGTGGTGATGGACGCCAACAACGGCATGGGCATGGTGGCCAGCTACCGCATGATGGAAATGCTGATCGAGAAAGCCGCCAAGTACGGCATGGCCGGCGGCGCTATCTACAACTCCACCCACTATGGCATCGCCGGTTACTGGACCACCATGGCGGAAAAGGCCGGCATGATCGGCATTTCCGGCACCAACGCCCGGCCCTCCGTGGCCCCCACTTGGGGCGTGGAGCCCATGATGGGCACCAACCCCCTCACCTTCACCATGCCCACGGACGAGGACTTCCCCTTCAACTTCGACTGCGCCACCTCCATCGTGCAGAACGGCAAGATTGAGTATTACCAGCGCTCCGGCACCCCCACGCCGGAGGGACTTGTGGTCACGAAGGACGGCGGCACCATGACCGACTCCGCCCAGATCCTCAAGGATATGCGGGCGGGCAAGTGCGCCCTGCTGTCCATCGGCGGCCTGGGCGAGGTCACCGGAGGTTTCAAGGGCTATGGCTTCACCACCATTGTGGAGATCCTTTCCGCTGCCCTGACCGGAGGACCCTTCATGAAGGAGCTCAGCGGTAAAGCGCCCGATGGCAGCAACCGTTTCTACCGTCTGGGCCACTTCTTCTTTGTCATCAATCCCGAGTTCTTTATGGGACTGGACACCTTCAAGAAGACCGCCGGTGATATCTGCCGGGGCCTGCGCGCCTCCGAGAAGGCCCCTGGCGCGGAGCGCATTTACACTGCCGGTGAAAAGGAGTGGGACGCCTGGCAGGAGCGTAAGGATAAGGGCGTGCCTGTGGGCGAATCCGTCCAGAAGGAGATCATTACGGTCCGCGACAAGCTGGGCCTGCCCTATCATTTCCCCTTTGAGAACTAAATCAAACTATACGAACAGGAGAACTATCGTTATGGATTACGCAAAGGAATCCCTGCGGCTCCACGAGGAGTGGAAGGGGAAGATCGAAGTTATCACCACCGTACCGGTGGAGAGCAAGGAGGACCTCAGCCTGGCCTACACCCCCGGCGTGGCCCAGCCCTGCCTGGAAATCCAGAAGGATATCAATAAGAGCTATGAGCTGACCCGGCGGCACAACCTCTGCGCCGTGATTACCGATGGTTCCGCCGTGCTGGGGCTGGGGGACATCGGCCCCGAGGCCGGTATGCCCGTTATGGAGGGCAAGTGCGTGCTGTTCAAGGCCTTCGGCGGCGTGGACGCCTTCCCTCTGTGCGTGAAGACCCACGATGTTGACGAATTCGTCAACGCGGTGTATCTCATGTCCGGCAGCTTCGGCGGCATCAATCTGGAGGATATCGCCGCCCCCCGGTGCTTTGAGATCGAGCGGAAGCTGAAGGAAAAGTGCGACATTCCCATCTTCCACGATGACCAGCACGGCACCGCTGTTATCACGCTGGCGGGGCTGACCAACGCCCTGAAGGTAGTGGGGAAGAAGAAAGAAGATGTGAAGATCGTCACCTCCGGCGCGGGCGCAGCGGCGGTGTCCATTGTTAAGCTGCTCCTCTCCGCCGGGTACAGGCATGTGACCATGTGCGACCGGAAGGGCGCTATCTACGCGGGCCGGGACGGCCTGAACTGGATCAAGGAGGAGATGGCGGAGGTCACCAATCTGGAGAAGAAGGCCGGGACGCTGGCCGACATGCTGGCGGGCGCGGATGTGTTTATCGGTGTTTCCGCTCCCGGTACCGTGACCACGGAGATGGTCAAGTCCATGAACAAGGACCCCATCATCTTCGCCTGCGCCAACCCCACCCCGGAGATCTTCCCGGAGGACGCCAAGGCAGGCGGCGCAGCGGTGATCGCCACGGGCCGCAGCGACTTCCCCAACCAGATCAACAACGTGCTGGCCTTCCCGGGCATCTTCCGGGGGACCTTCGATGTGCGGGCCAGCGATATCAACGAGGAGATGAAGATGGCCGCCGCCCATGCGCTGGCGGAGCTGATCTCCGATGAGGAGCTGAGCGCGGACTATATCATCCCCAAGGCGTTCGACAAGCGGGTAGGCCCGGCGGTGGCCAATGCCGTGGCCGAGGCGGCGCAGAAGTCCGGTGTGGCCCGGATTTGATATACAGACCGTCATATTCTAATATTTTTCGCCGAGAGGTATTTTCATTATGAGTAAGTACATCCTCTCCCTGGATCAGGGGACCACCAGCTCCCGCGCCATCCTTTTCGACCAGGAGCAGAACATCATCGGCGTCAGTCAGAAAGAGTTCACCCAGATCTATCCCCGGGAGGGGTGGGTTGAGCATGACGCTATGGAGATCTGGTCCTCCCAGTATGCGGTGATGATGGAGATCATCGCCCAGTCCGGTGTGGACGTGGCGGACATTGCCGCCATCGGCATCACCAACCAGCGGGAAACCACCATCGTCTGGGACGCGGACACCGGCCGTCCCATCTGCAACGCCATCGTCTGGCAGTGCCGCCGCACGGCGGACATCGTGGACGGATTGATCACCGATGGCCTGGGGGAGCACATCCGCCGGACCACCGGCCTGATCCCGGACGCCTACTTCTCCGCCACCAAGATCAAGTGGATCCTGGACCATGTGGAGGGAGCACGGGACCGGGCCCGGCAGGGCAAGCTCCGCTTCGGCACCGTGGACACCTGGCTGCTGTGGAAGCTCACCGGCGGCGCAGCCTATGTCACCGATGTGACCAACGCCAGCCGCACCATGCTCTACGACATCCGCCGCCTCTGCTGGGACGAGACCCTGCTGAAGGCTCTGGACATCCCTGCCTCCATGCTGCCGGAGGTCCGCTCCTCCAGCGAGATCTACGGCTATACTGAGATTTTGGGGACCAAGGTGCCGATCGCGGGTATCGCCGGGGACCAGCAGGCCGCGCTCTTCGGCCAGACCTGCTTTGAGCCGGGGGATGCCAAGAACACCTACGGCACCGGCTGTTTCCTGCTGATGAACACCGGCGAGACCCCCTTCGAGAGCAAGAATGGCCTGCTGAGCACCATCGCCATCGGCCTGGACGGGAAGGTGCAGTACGCCCTGGAGGGCAGCGTCTTCGTTGGCGGCGCGGTGATCCAGTGGCTGCGGGACGAGATGCTGTTCTTCACTGAGAGCTGCGATGCCGAATACTATGCCCAGAAGGTCAGCGACAACGGCGGGGTCTACCTCGTCCCGGCCTTTACCGGGCTGGGCGCGCCTTACTGGGATATGTATGCCCGCGGGGCCATCCTTGGCCTGACCCGGGGCACCAAGCGGGAACACATCATCCGGGCCGCTCAGGAGTCCATCGCCTATCAGGTGGCGGACCTGGTCCAGGCCATGGAGGCGGACACCAACGCCGCCATCACCCAGCTGAAAGCCGATGGCGGCGCCAGCCGGGACCACTTCCTC
Source organism: uncultured Clostridia bacterium (assembly GCA_947177115.1). Lineage (GTDB taxonomy): Bacteria > Bacillota > Clostridia > Oscillospirales > Oscillospiraceae > Pelethomonas. The sequence continues at coordinate 2,836 of CAMWTG010000054.1, read as the reverse complement.
ATGCAGTTCCAAGCGGACGTTATCGGCCGCGATGTTCACCGCCCCGCTATCCGGGAGACCACCGCCTTGGGCGCGGCCTATCTGGCGGGCCTGGCCGTAGGCGTATGGTCCGGCCGGGAGGAGATCAAGGCCCTGTGGCAGTGCGACAACACCTACCAGCCGTCCATGCCTGCAGAGCAGCGGGACCGCCTGCTGGCGGAATGGCACAAGGCCGTTGGCCGCAGCAGGGACTGGGCAAAGTAGCATAACGCGGAAAACTCCCGCAAAAGGCCAGACACGCCTTTTGCGGGAGGCTTTTATCTTTGCCGATAGAACGCGCTGCCCAGGCCGTCCCCGGCCAGGACGATCCCTCCATAAAATACGGCGTAGACCCACGCCGAAAAATTGTAGTGCAGGAAAATGGCCGGAATAAACAGGATCGCCGCAGCGGCGGGCAGCAATATCGAAAAACCATTCCGCAGTCCATACACCAGGCCTGTTCCAAACGCCGCCAGAGGCATGACGGCCAGCATCAGCAGCATGGCCGCTCCCGTATTCCGCGCCAGAAAAGGCAGAAGGTAAAAATCCACTGCCAATGCGGCCAGGCAGGGCAGCATGGCTGTCAGTCTCTTCTTCATATCCCGTCCTCCAAAAAAAACAGCTCCTCCACTGTGGTCTGCAAATAACGGGCCAGCTTCATGGCCAGTCCCAGGGTAGGGTCGTATTTGTTGTTCTCTATGGCGATAATGGTCTGCCGGGTAACGCCCAGCGCAGCGGCAAGGTCCTCCTGGCGGTATCCCTTGGCCTTGCGGAGCTCCTTGATTCGGTTCCTCATACCTGCACACACAGCAGCACGAACGCTGCGCCAACCGCCGCTATGACGCCTGCCAGCGCGCAGGCCAGCACGATAATCCTGGCCAGCGGCCCCGTTTCATAGGAATCCTCATCGTCCTTCACCGCGCTGCGGGTCAGGATCAGCTGGGAAAAGCTCTGGATCAATACCGCCGCTGCCAGCAGGAGGCTGGGGAGCAAATTAAGCCTGGTATGCCGGACGTAAACCTTCCAGCTTTCATAGAACGACCAGACCACCAGCGCGGCAACCAGGAAAAGGTAGGCATTCCGCTGGGCCTTGAACAGGATATGCCGCTCCATCTCGTCCGGCTTGTGTGACCGGAGCTTCTGCAGGAACCGCTTCATGACCGCACCCCCAAAAGTAAAATGTTCTTTACTTTTTCAGTATACAGGCGCACAGCAAAAATGTCAAGAACTTTTTACATTTTGGCAAAAAAACCGCCCGTCCCTAGAAAGGGACGGGCGGCGCTTATGCATTTGCTTGTAAATCTGCGGCTCACGCCTCTCCTTCGCCGCCGCTGTGGATCAGCTGCTCCCAGATATTGTTGACCTCGTCCAGGCACTGGAAGTAGATCTCCGGCAGGCGGTCCATAGGCAGGCCCAGATCCTCGCCCATGCGGTTGATGGCGGCCCAATCCGCCCGCTCATAGGCCAGAATCAGGTCGTACAGCAGCCCGCACCGCCCCTCGTGATTGAGCAGGGCATCCTTTACATCCACGGAAATGGCGACCTCCGACAGGATGTCCTCCAGGGGGGCGGCGATCAGGAACTGCAGGGTCGAGAACATACCCATCAGATAGGCATCGTTGCGGTTGATAGGCATATTCTTGGCATACCGCATCAGCTCGCTGGCGAAGCTGGCCCGGGTGAAGGAAAGCTTGAGCATCTCCTCCTGGTTCTCGTCCAGCTCCCCCTTCTCGTTGCGGCAGCCCATGAGGTAGATCCACTGGCGCAGCTGGCCCAGGCCCAGGATGGTCACCGCTTGGTGAACGTTGGTGGCCCGGTTGCGCAAAGCAAAGTAGGCGGAGTTCACGATCCGCAGCAGGCTGTAGGTCAGGCTGGCATCCATGGAGATGATCTGCTCAATCTCATCCACCTCCGGCTCGTCCTTGGTGACGGCCACCAGCAGGCGGAAGAAGTTGCTCTGCAGGTAGCTGGCGGAGTGAACGGCGGTGAACATCTGCTCGGCGGCGTACCGTCCGCACATGGCGTCCGCCCCCAGGATAAATGCCTTCTGATACAGCTCCTCCGTATCCACCCCGGTGACCACGCACTTCTTGTCCATGCTGTGGACCATCTCCGCCAAACGGCGCACGCTGGCATCGCCGGCGTGGGGCAGATCCATCATCACGTAGTCAAACTGCCGCAGGTTGGAGATAAACCGGGGGGAAAACTGGAAGTCCTTCACCGCAACAGCGTATCCCTCCTGGCGGTAGCGCTCTACGAACCGCATGGCCAGGGGATGCAGGATCACGCTCTCCCCGATCTCAATGACCAGCTCCTCGGGAGCGAAGAGCTTGGGCGTCTGCTTCATCAGCAGATTGGTGGTGAAGGTCATAAAGTTCAGCGCACCCTTGAAGGTGTTGTCACTGGCCTGGGTCAGGAAATTGTAGATGGTTTCCGCCGCGGAAAAGTCCTGCCCCTCCTCCCCGTTATAGCCGGCGTTCTCCCCGGTATAACGGATCTCATAGCCCAGCACCGTGCCCTGAAGATCCTTGATGGGCTGGCGGACAATGTATTTTGTTTTACCGAATTTCGCCATAGCGCTCTCCTTACTTGCCCTGGGCACCCACCGCTCTCTCCAGCAGGTGATCCATGACATCCACCAGATGTCCGATCTCCGGCTTGGTCAGCTGCTCATCGGCGCCCAGCTGGCGGCCCTTGATCCGCATCTCTTCGCTGATCAGAGAGTAGAAAATGATGTTGGGGATATGCTTAAACCGGGGGCTGGCCTTCACAAGCTTGGTGAGCCGGTGGCCGTCCATATGGGGCATCTCGATATAGG
>CAMWTG010000053.1 GCA_947177115.1 uncultured Clostridia bacterium | reverse complement strand
GAACCTTTTTACAGTATCTGACAAATTTACTGGAAATCTGTCAAAATATATCAGCGGGAAACGACGGATTATAGACACATTCGACAATTTTAGATTTTTAGCTTGCACCTGAGAGGAAAATGTATTATACTATTCCTGGTTGCGAATCCCTACATAGTGGGCGGACGGCACAGGCCGCGCCCATCCGCTCGCGGTAAAAGGGTCATGCCCCTTGGGACAGGTGGGTTTTGGCCTTTCCGGGCAGAAGGCCGGGAGGCGCTGCCAATAGAATGGAGGAACGCGATATGTCAAATTTCTTTACATCCAACTCCATGATCATGCTGGAACGAGCGGCAAATTTCAACTGGGTGAAGCAGCAGGCGATCCTGGATAACATCTCCAATGCGGAGACCCCTAACTACAAGGTCAAATATGTTACCTTTGAAGAGGCCCTGCGCTCTCAGATCCGGCAGGCGGCCCGAAGCAGCACCGCCACGGGGGCTACCGGCGTTACCATGCGGGATACGCTGTCCAGCGCTGTTCCGGTGGTCCACACCGCCTGGGACGAATCCGCCCGGATGGACGAAAACGGTGTGAATGTTTCCGAGCAGTCCATTGAGTTGGTGCGCAACGCCTATCAGGTGCAGCATGTCTACCGGGCGATCAGCAGCGATATGTCACGGCTGCTGATGGCGATCCGCGGACAGTAAGAAGAGCATGGGAAAGCCCTGCCGGAGGCGGGGCCGCAGAGATAAAGGAGAGCGTCTATGTCATTTCTCAGTACCATGAACATCATCGGTTCCGGTATCACGGCACAGCATCTGCGGCTGGATGTGATTTCCGAGAACGTGACCAACATCAACACCACCCGCACCGGAGAAGGCGGCCCCTACCGCCGGAAGGTGGTGGTGTTCCAGGCCCAGGACGGCGACCGGAACACCTTCCGTCAGGCGATGGCCGAGGCGCAGTTCCGGCTGAACGGCCAGGTGAGCAATGCGGGCTATGAAACCACCGGAGGCGTGAGAGTGGTGGAGATTGCAGAGGATCCATCGGACTTCAAGCTGAAGTACGACCCTACAGACCCGGACGCCAATGAGGAGGGGTATGTGGAGCTGCCCAACGTGGATCTGGTGAAGGAGATCACCGATGCCATGGCTGCCAGTCAGGCATACTCTGCCAATGTTACCGCCTTTAACGTGCTGAAGAGCGTAGTCAGCTCGGGCCTGGAGATCGGTAGATAGAGATAACGAATATGGGTCAGGCTGATCAAAAGTTGAAGTGGTTGGCTGACCCTATTCTGTGCGTTTTGGGAGAGATGGAAAAACACCCAGCCGCAGTTTACCGTTGTTTTCCATAAAGTTTACAGCCTTTGGAGGAAGCGCTATGAATACAAATTTTCAGCGGATATCCCCACTGTGGGAGACTTTTCCCGTCCGGCAGACCGAGGCCGTTCAGCGGCCCAAGGCATCGGAGGGCTCGGTTTTCAAGGATGTGTTCCAGGCCGTGATAGACAACGTCCGCGAAAGCGAGGACGATGTGGCCAAGAAGGAGTACCTGCTGTCCACCGGGCAGCTGGACAACCCCGTGGAGCTGAGCATTGCCGCCAGCAAGGCGGAGGCGTCTATGGCGCTGTTCGTGCAGCTGCGTGACAAGGCGCTGAGCGCCTACAGCGAACTCAGCCGCATCAGCCTGTAAGGATGAGTGCCTTCATTTCATAGAAAGGGCCGGGGAAATTGCCTGTGGATACCTCAAAGCTGAAAGGTCTTTTTGAAAAAGTCAAGGACTTTTTCAAAAACATGAGCAAGAAATTGCGCATTATACTGGCCGCCGCCCTGGCTGTGATCCTGATTGCTATTGTGGCGCTGGCGGTGACGGCCAATAACAAGCCCTATACGGAGCTGTATCAGGATATGACGCCCTCGGAGATCCAGGAGGTCACCACCTATCTCCAGAACAGCGGCTTCACGGACTACCAGGTGGTGAACAATGCCATCATGGTGCCCAACACCCAGTATGCCTCCCTGATCGCCCAGCTGGCCCAGCAGGGCTACCCCAAGAACGCCAGCCTGTACGGCAGCTACTGGGAACATGTGGGGACCATGTCCACCAATTCCGAGCGGGAGACAGCCTATCTGATTGCTGTTCAGGAACAGCTGGAGACAAATATCCGTACCATGACCAACGTGCTGGACGCCTCCGTGAAGATCACGCCGGGTGAGAGCCGCGTCTACGTGCTGGAGGACATCTCCACAGCAACCAGCGCCTACGTAAAGGTAACGATGCGTAGCGGCCAGACCCTGAGCGAGCAGCAGGCCGAAGGCATCCGCCTGATGGTCAGCAAGGCATGGTCCGGCATGACCATTGACGATGTGGGTATCGTTGATAACATCGGCAATACCTATACCGGCGGTTCCGAGGCGTCCGCCAGTGATTCCCTGGAGCTCCAGCGGGTCCTGGAGGAGCGGACCGCCAACCGCATCCGCACCCAGGTCAAGCATGTGCTGGACGGCCTGTATGGAGAGGACAACGTGCAGGTGGCCGTGGGCGTCAGCGTGGACGTGAGCCGGCGGTATACCGAATCTACCTACTACCATCAGCCGGAGGGTTCCTATGAGAACGGCGGCCTGATCGGCCACGAGCTGGGCTACTATGCCCTGACCCGTGACGGCTATCAGCTGGTGGGCGGCGTGCCTGGTACTACCAGCGATTCCGATATCCCCACCTATGTGCAGGATTTGGCCCAGGATACCCAGGACAATGATGGGATAGTGTCCTCCTACGAGCGGGACAACAATATCGATGAAACCAAGGAGCAGATAGAGTTCCTGGCTCCCACCGTCTCGGATGTGTCTATTGCCGTCACCATCAATGCCAATGCCAATCCTGGCGCCGGCGTGGACGTGGAACAGCTGCAGCATCATGTGGCCATGGCGGGCAACGTCAGCGGGGAGATCCCGGAGGACAAGGTCAGCATCCTGATCGCGGCCTTCCCGGTGGAGCCTGAGCCGGAGGTCCGGTCCGGCCTGATCCCGCAGGAGTATGTGCCTTATGTGATCATCGCCGCCGCCGCGCTGCTGCTGATTATCATCCTGATCGTGGTGATTATCAGTATCCGGAAGAAGAAGAAAAAGCAGCAGGAGGAAGAGGACCAGCGGATTATTCAGGAGCAGCTCAGCGAACTGGGCGCTTCCGGGGCCCTCAGCGAGCTTGGCATCGTGCCGCCTCTGGGCGAGGAGGGCGAGGTCCCGCCGCCCACATCCGGCGCGGATATCATGGAAATCAATACAGAGAAGAGTATGGAGCTGCGTAAGGCAGTGCGCCAGTTCGTGCAGAACAATCCCGAAGTGGCGGCTATCATGCTTAAGAACTGGCTGAGAGGAGGAGATGACGACAATGGCTGAAGCTGTGAAGGAAGTAACAAAGCCTGAACTGACCGGACCCCAGAAGGCCGCCGCCGTTGTCGTCTCCCTGGGGGCGGAGAAGGCGTCCCTTATCTACCAGTATGTGGAGCCCTCTGACCTGGAGACCCTGACGCTGGAGGTGGCCCGTCTGGGGATGCTGGATTCCCAGCAGACCGAGGACGTGCTCAGCGAGTTCTACCAAAACTGCATGACCCAGAAGGCGGTCACCGAGGGCGGGCTGGAATACGCCCGGACGGTGCTGGAGAAGGCCTTCGGTGTGGCAACGGCCACCAGCTTGCTGGAGAAGGTGACCAAGAGCCTGAAGAACCGGGAGTTCGCTTTCCTGGACAAGGCGGATGTGAAGAGCCTCTACTCCGCCCTCCAGAACGAGCGGCCCCAGACCATGGCTCTGGTCCTCAGCTACGTGGACCCCAGCAAGGCTGCCGGCGTGATCGAGCAGCTGCCGCCAGAGCGGCAGGTGCGTGTGGTGGAATCTATTGCCACTATGGAGAGCGCCTCCCCAGCCGCTATCAAGATCATCGAGGCGGAGATGGAGAAGAAGTTCTCCAGCATGCTTACCACCTCCAATGTCAAGGTGGGCGGCATTGACTACGTGGCCGGCATCATGAACAACCTGGACCGCTCCAGCGAGAAGGCCATCTTCGACCGGCTGGGCGTGGACAACGCCGACCTGGCCGATGAGATCCGCAAGAGGATGTTCGTCTTCGAGGACATCGTCACTATGGATGACCGGTCCGTCCAGCGCTTCGTCCGCGACTGCGACCCGAGAGATCTGGTGCTGGCGCTGAAGAGCGCCAACGGCGATGTGTCCAACAAGCTGTTCATGAATATGTCCGCCCGTATGGCGGAGAGCATCCGGGACGATCTGGAGATCACGACCAATGTCCGCATGAAGGACGTGGAGGATGCCCAGCAGAGGATTGTGAGCGTCATCCGCGACCTGGAGGAGAAGAACGAGATCGTGATCCTGAAGGGCGGAAAGGACGATATCATTGCGTAATATTTTCAAGGGCCTGCTGGATGCCAAGGCCTACGAATTCCCCGATGCCGAGCTGCTCCAGCTGGATGATGAGCTGCCCGGCGGGGAGGACCCGGAGGAGGAGGTTCCCGCGGAGGATGCCTCTTCCCCGCCCGGGGAGGAGAGTCCGGAAAGCGGCGAGGCCGGAGAAGAAGAACCGGCGGAAGCCGGTGATGCTCCCCCGCCGGAGAAGACCGGCGGTCCCGTGCAGTACGCCCAGCTCCAGGCGGAGCTGATCCTCAAACAGGCCCGGGAGGAGGCCGAGCAGCTGCTGGCCAATGCCCGCGCCGCCGCCAAGGCGGAGCAGGAGGAGATCCGCATGGGAGCCCGGGACGAGGGCTACCGGGAGGGCTACGCCCAGGGCACCGCCAAGGCTATGGACGATGCCCAGCGGGACCGGGAGGCTGTGGCCGCCCGGCTGGAGAAAGAGGTGCAGGCTTTCCTGGAGAAGGCGGATATGGCCCGGGACGAGGTCATACGCCAATCGCAGGATGAACTGCTGGACCTGTGCATCGCCGTGGCGGAAAAGGTGGTGCGGGTGAGTTTGAAGAGCAGCAGCGAGGTGATCGTCCGGATGATCCAGACGGCCACCGAGCGGCTGAAGCGGCAGGAGTGGGTACATATCTATATCTCCGGCTGCGATACCAAGAGCGTGGCCCAGATCTCCCCGGCGCTGACCACGGCCCTGGGCGCTCTGAGCCAGCATGTGAAGATCATCCCCATGGGGGACGATGAGGGCGGCACCTGCATTGTGGAGACGCCCGAGGAGATTATTGACGCCAGCGTGTCCACGCAGATGACCAACATCCGGGACCTGCTCAGGGACCAGATGGGGGCGTTTTGAGAAAGGATGAGCCATGTTCCGCGAGTTGATCCCACAGATCCGGTCGGCGGAGACCATGAGCCGCACCGGGAAAATTGAAAACATCGTGGGCATGTCCATTGAGGCTTCCGGCGGCAGGGCCGCCATTGGGGACATCTGCCGCATTTATTCCAACGAGTCCGGCGGCCAGATCCCTGCCGAGGTGGTGGGGTTTAAAAACGACCATATTCTACTCATGCCTTATGCTAATATGAGTGGGATCAGCGCGGGCAACTTTGTCCGCAACACCGGCAAGCGGCTGACGCTGCCGGTAGGACCTTTCCTGCGGGGGAGGGTCATCAACGCCCTGGGCCAGCCCATTGATGGGTTGGAGCCCTTCGGGCGGGGGGATACCTTCTCCATTGATTCCGGGTACATAAATCCTATGACCCGCCCCCCTATCCGGGAGCGGATGGAGTTCGGAGTGAAGGCTATTGACAGCCTTCTGACCATCGGCAAGGGCCAGCGTATCGGCATCTTCGCCGGATCCGGCGTGGGTAAGTCCACCCTGCTGGGCATGATCGCCAAGAACGTAAAGGCGGACATCAATGTCATCGCCCTGGTGGGCGAGCGCGGCCGCGAGGTGTTGGAGTTCATGCAGAAGGACCTGGGCGAGGAGGGGATGCGCCGCTCCATCCTGGTGGTGGCCACCTCCGACCAGCCCGCTATGCTGCGGATGAAATGCCCCAGCGTAGCCACCAGCATCGCGGAGTACTTCCGGGACCAGGGGTACGATGTGCTGCTGATGATGGACTCCCTGACCCGCTTCGCCATGGCCCAGCGAGAGATTGGCCTGGCCATCGGCGAGCCGCCGGTAGCCAGAGGGTATACGCCCTCCATGTACGCCGAGATGCCCAAGCTGCTGGAGCGCAGCGGGAACTTTGAGAAGGGCTCCATCACCGGGGTCTATACGGTCCTGGTGGAGGGCGATGACACCAACGAACCCATCGCGGATACGGTCCGCGGTATTTTGGACGGCCATATCGTGTTGTCCAGACAGCTGGCTAACAGCAACCATTTCCCGGCTATTGACGTGGGGGCCAGCATTTCCCGTCTGATGGTGGAGATCGTCTCCCCGGAGCACCGGCAGCTGGCAAGCAAGCTGCGGGACATCATGGGCGTGTATGAGAAAAACGCGGACCTGGTGTCCATCGGCGCGTACAAGTCGGGGACCAACCCCAAGCTGGACCACGCGTTGGGGAAGATGGATGCCATCAACCAGTTTTTGATGCAGGGCATCAATGAGAGCTTTTCCTACGATGAGAGCCTGGAGCAGCTGCGGAGGATCATGAAGTGACCGGCGGACATAAGATACGAGAGAGGCGTACATGAAGAAATTTCGATTTTCCCTGGAGACGGTTTTGGATTATAAGCAGCAGGTTCTGGATTCCCTCCAGGCCGAGCACGGGGCCATCCTGGCTCAGGTGAAGCGGCAGGAGGACCTGATCGAGCGGCTGGAGGCGGACTACCGGGCGCTGTCCGGGGAGTTCAACCAGCGGAAGCTGGAGGGGCTGAGTGTCCTGGACGCCATGAAGTATGAGCAGTACCTGCGCTCCTCGGAGCGGCAGCTGGAGGAGGCTCACCGGCATCTGGCAGAGCTGCGCAGGCAGGAAGAGGCCAAGCGCAGTGAGGTGGTGGAGGCCAAGAAGGAGACGTCCTCCATTGAGAAGCTGCGGGAGAAGAAGCTGGACATTTACAACAAGGCCGTCCAGAAGAGCGAAGAGAACCTCATTGATGAGTTCGTCATGACCAAGCGGGCCATGGAGGCCCAGAGCGCGTAAAACAGTGAGCATCGCCCTGCGGGGCGTTCTCAGATAGACAGCGGACCCAAAGATCACATAAAGGAGGTGAGGCCGGTCTCATGCGCAGATCCCATTCCAGCGGGAAGGGAGGTGAGCGGGCAAGGCGGCGCGGGACGCGCCGTTTGGAAACGACTTACCCACGCGGATGCGCGGAGCAAAGACGAAGGAGAGCAGAAATGAACATTGGAACCATTTTCGGCAATTATTCCCCTAATACCGCCGGACGCACGGCGGCAGCACGTTCCACCCAGGGCAGAAATTCCTTCAATAAGGACGTCAATGACCTCACTACCAATCGCACCAAGGCCTACGGCAAAAGCAGCCGTCCGAAGTTGACGGATAGCGAAGTCCGCGAACTGGGACAGAAGTACGATTTCCGGAACATGACGCAGGAGAGCTATGATGCGTTTCTGGGCGATCTAGTGCAGAAAGGCGTACTCACCAGAGGCGAGACCGGTTATTTCGGTTATGGCGGCGAAGTCCGGAAGGAAGCTGCCGACAGCGGGCTTTTGGTGATGAGTATCAAAGGCTTGGATGCACGGTATACCCAGAACACCCCTTTTTTGGAGGATGGCGCATCCGGCAGCGGCAACATGGTGGCGTGGCTGGCGCAGATGATGACCGAGTGTGAGGGCGGAGACGGTACGCAGGAGGGCGCGAAGAGAGCCCAACAGCGCATGGAGATGTATGGCGCGCTGATAGATGTGGTTTACCGGGCGACGGACACATCGGTGGAAGATACGCTAAGAGCGCGATACGACAAGTTTGCCGTTACCGCAGATCATGCTGACAGCGTCATTGACCAGATCGTGGACCCCAACAGCGCTTTCTACGAGAACATGCTCCAGCGGATGAGACTGCAGCTGGAACAGTCCGAGGAGGACAAAAAGGAACAGGCCATCATTGATGCCCTGGGCGCCATCCTGGACGGTATGCGTTCCACGGACGGCGTGACCAAGAAAAAGGATATGGTCTCCTCCGTGGCGGGGCTCTCCAAGCAGATCAGCGAGCTGGACGAGGAGGACCCCCGGCGGGCGCAGCTGGACCTGTTCCGGCAGCGGCTGAACCAGTTGGGCATCTTCGTGGACCTGGACCTGGGCGTCAAGGGCGGCAAGGACAAGGACGAGAACTGGCAGACCCTGACCCAGTATCTCACCAGCAAGGAAAACAAGGACATCGACCCCAGCATTTTTGATCTCATTTAACCACAAAGCGAGGTGAAAACAGACAGTGACGACAGTTGAGAACGCATTGCTCCAGCAGATGCAGAAGCTGGCCGCCAGTATGAGCGGCGTGCCCAACGTGGGCGGCAAGAACCAGAACGGCCAGGCGTCCGTCAGTTTCCAGGAGATGCTCCAGAAGTCCAACAAGGTCAACGAGACCTCTACGGAAGGCAAGGAAGTGAAGGACAAGCTGGGCAAGGACGATGAAGGCCCCGATGCGGAGCTCCAGCCCGTTGACCGTCCCAAGAACGCCGGGGATGAGGAGCTGAAGGCGGAGAATCTGACCGGCAACCCCAACGCGGTCAACGTCATGGACCTCTTCCGGCCCGAGATCGTGGAAAACGTGGAGCAGGCCGAGGCGGCCGTCAACCCCATCCCCCAGGAGACGGTGGAGGGCGCGGCCATGGATCTTGGCGGGCAGGCCCCCGAGATGGAGACCGGCGTGGATGCAGGCATCGGCGCGGAGGTATCCATGGAGCAGCAGCCCAAGGACTTCCAGCAGGCCATGGAGGAAGCCCCCCAGCAGACCGTGGACAACGGCGGACAGACCCAGCAGGCAGCTCCCGAGCGTCCCGTTCAGGAGACCCAGCGCCCCGAGAATGAGAACGAGATCGAGGTACAGGTGGAGCGCGGCGAGGAGACCGAGGAGCCCAGCGGCGAGGCCGGAGCGGTGGAGCAGCCCCTGTTCCATGAGGCCGAGGCGGCGCCCGTGAAGGTGGGCGACCGGTACGAGGTGGTGGACACCCAGGAGCCCGAGATGGATAACCAGCTGGCGAACATGATCCGGGACGCGGCCCAGAACGGCCAGGACCGGGTGGAGATCCGGCTCAACCCCCAGAACCTGGGCAGCCTGGTGATCGAAATGACCAAGGACACCAACGGCGTTTTGCAGGTCGTGCTTCACGCGTCCACACCCAAGGCGGAGGGACTGCTCAATCAGCACCTGAACAACCTGCATACCGCCCTCCAGGGCTACGGCCACGAGGAGATCCATCTGGAGGTCCAGAGGGGACAGCAGAGCGAGCAGCAGAACTTCCGGCAGGCGGACCCCGATGGAAGGGGCCAGCACCAGCACCGCCAGCAGGAGCAGCATCAGGAAGAGCAGCAAAACGGCGAGGAATTCATGCAGAAGCTGCGCCTGGGCCTGTTCGGTCTGGAAGACTGACACATAAAGGAGTAACGATCCTATGAGCAGCGATTACAGCTACGACATTTACAGCGCCTATACCAACAGCGTGGCGAACCGGGGCGTGTCCTACGATCCCACAACGGCGGCGCAGCAGACCGGGTTCCGGGCCAAGACCGTCTATGCAGATTCTGATGAGGCCAACAACACTTTATCCTTCCAGGATATGCTGCTGCTGATGGTCACCCAGCTGCAGAACCAGACCATCGACAACACCGCCGACACCAACGACATGATGAACCAAATCATCCAGATGACGGTCATGCAGGCCATCACCGAGATGAGCACCAAGGTGGAGGACCTTACCGAGGCCAACATCCTCAGCTATGCCGCCTCCCTGGTGGGCCAGACCGTGACCCTGCCTGTGTACGACAAGGAGGGCAAGCTGATCGGCGAGAAGGAAGGCGTGGTCACCGGGACCGGCCTGTACAACGGCCAGCGGGTCATTTTCGTGGACGGCGAGACCTATCTGCTCAACCAGATCATGGCCGTGGGCAAGCTGCCTCCCAAGGTGGAAGATACCGAGAAGCCCGGCGAGGGCGAAGAGGAAGAGACGCCCCCTGTGACAGATCCCGATGCGCCCGGCGAGGGCGAGGACGTGGAGAAGCCCGGCGAGGGCACGGACGTACCCACTACCCCCGGCACAGACGAGAACGAAGGCGGAACGGATGCCGCTGAGGAAACGGTCGAGAAGGCGCTGGGATAACACCCTTCCCCTGCATCCGACCGAGAAGAGGATGAGAGTATGGCAGAGTATCGGATCACACCTATAGATCGGCTGGGACAGACGGAGCAGGTGCAGCCGGTTCGCCGCAGGGACGCGGGAACGCAGTTCGGCTCAATGCTCCGGCGGGAGATCGCCAGCGTCTCCCAGGAACGGGAGAGCTTTTCCGTGGCCTTTTCCAAGCACGCCCGGGCCCGGGCCGAGGAACGGGGCATCGAGGTGACCGACACGCTGATGGACCAGCTTGCCGACAGCGTGGAACGGGCCAGCGCCAAGGGCGCGACCAATATCCTGGCTTTCGATGCCACGCGGGCATTTATCATCAACATCCCTCACGGGCGGGTCATCACTACCATGTCTCAGGAGGAGATGCAGGAGAACATTTTCACCAACATTGACGGCGCTGTCCTTCTGAAATAAGAAAGAGCAGGACCTTTTCAGGATGCTTTGCTCCCCTGCCCGACTGACAGGGGGCGGCAGCGCCAAAAAGGCAAAAAGGAGAATTTGATCGCATGACTGGAGCAATGTATGCCGCCATCGGCGGCCTCAAGACCCACATGACCAACCTCAACGTGATCGGCAACAACATTGCCAACGTGAACACCACCGCCTACAAGGCGCAGCGTATGATCTTCCAGGAGTCCCTGTACACCACCCGCCGGGCCGGCAGCAACGGCACCGCCACCCGGGGCGGCAACACCCCCTCCCAGATCGGCTACGGCGCGCAGGTGGGCTCCATCGACCTGAATATGTCCCCCGGCACCTTCAACCCCACCGGCAATGCCTTGGACTGCATGATCGATGGCGATGGTTTCTTCCTGGTGGGCGATAAGGGCCTGACCTTCGACAGCGCGGACGATTACACCAAGCTGTCCCTGACTAGAGCGGGCGACTTTGACGTTGACCCCATGGGCTATATCACCGATGGCCAGGGCAATGTTGTCTACGGCTTCAAGATGGTGTATAATCCGGATTACGATGAGACCGCGACAGAGCAGGATATCCTGAATGCGAAGCAGGAAGGCCGGAACATTCAGGACGAACTGATCCTCAGCACCCAGCTGGTGCCCCTGCGGATCCCCCTGGCCGCTGCGGAACCCACTCTGGCTAATGGGGGCCTCAATGCCGATGGCAGCACGAACTGGGATGCCGGTGAAGCAGTCTATGATATCCTCAGCGGTTATCCCGAGGCGAATGGCGATTCGCAGAGCACGGAACGGGTAAATGTGTCCCTAGCCAATCCCGACCTCTATGATCCGGAGACCGGCGCGCTGAGCTTTGAGAATCTGAATACCCTTTATCCAGGCGCAGGCGGAGCTGTGGGGGCAGACGGTGTGCCGACAACCATCACGAGTTATGATGGCCCCATCCCCAATCTTAACGATAAGGCGGCGGGCATCGAGGGCATCAGCGTCAACGAGAACGGCGCCATCATCGGTACCTCCAGAGCCAACGGCAAGACTATTGTTATTGGCTATATGGCCATTGGCAGCGTGACCAGCCCCAACGGCGTGACCCACACCGGCGGCCCCTACTACAAGGCCCAGGAGGGCGCGGGCGATTTGACCGTGGGTATTGCGGGTGGCCTGCTGGGCAATGGTACCTATCTGAACAACGCCGTCTCCACGGCTACTGCGGACGGCGATGGCTATACCCCCCAGCTGAGCAACCTGCTGGATCAGAACAAGGAGATCAAGATCCAGGGCAGCGGTCTGGAGGCATCCACCGCCGATGTGGCCACGGAGTTCGCCAACATGATCGTCACCCAGCGCGGCTATCAGGCCAACACCCGCATCGTCACCGTCACCGACTCCATGCTGGAGGAACTGGTGAACATGAAGCGGTAAGGCAGGCGGCCGTAAGCAGACCCGGCAAGCTATGACCTGACTCCCCCGGCCGCTTTGCGGCGGCCGGGGGCACGGAGAAGAAAGGAGCGCGCTATGATCGTACTGACCAAGCGGAACAACGAACGGTTCCTGATCAACCACAATCAGATCGAGAGCATCGAAATGATCCCCGAATCCAAGATCGTCATGATGAACCGGGACTACTTCATCGTCAAGGAGTCCCCCGAGGATATTATCAAGAAGATACAGGACTACTGCGCCAAGGTGCAGGACGTACACCGGGTCATTACGGTGGCCGACAAGCGCTGACGCGTCCGCGGGGGCGCGTTTGAGGAGCGTCGAGGTATCTGGACGGACTTCAAATGCGCCCCGTGAGGGAACTATCTCTCCCCTATGGGGAGTTAAAATGGGTGAGAAAAGATATGAATATTACCTATGTAATTGGCGTTATCGGCGCCCTGGTGGTCATGCTGATCGGTATGATGTTCGGCGGCACGGAGGGATTGCTGTCCCCGGGCCAGCTGGGGAACTTCTTCGACCCGGCCAGCGTCTTTATCGTTATCGGATGTACGGTCATGATCGTGGTCGCCTCCTTCCCCCCCAGCGCCCTGAAGGAC
>CAMWTG010000052.1 GCA_947177115.1 uncultured Clostridia bacterium | reverse complement strand
TGGTGATGTACCCTGCGTTGGAATGAAACCGGGTAAAATCCGGCGGGACAATGAGTACATTTTTCAGCGTCCGGCCCTCCAGAGAGCGCAGCAGCTGGGTCTTGATCTCCTCCCTGCTCAGGCTCTCTTCAGATACTGCTTTGGCAAACAGCTCCATTCCATCACACCCCCGAATAGGCGCTGAAGCCTCCGTCCACCGGAATGACTACGCCGGTAATGAATCCCGCCGCGTCATTATCCAGCAGGAACAGCAAAGTCCCCAGCAGTTCCTCCGGCAGTCCAAATCGGCCCATGGGGGTTGCCGCAAGAATTTTCTCTGTGCGGGGCGTGGGAGAGCCGTCCGGGTTCCACAGCAGGGCGGCGTTCTGCTTGCAGGAGAAGAAGCCCGGCGCAATGGCGTTGACCCGGATACCCGCCCTGGAGAAATGCACCGCCAGCCACTGGGTGAAGTTCGATACCGCCGCCTTGGCTCCGGAATAGGCGGGGATCTTCGTCAGCGGCGTGTAGGCGTTCATGGAGCTGATATTGAGGATATTGCAGCCTTCCCGGCCCACCATGTCACGGGCGAAAATCTGGGTGGTCAGCAGTACTCCGGTAAAGTTGAGGTTGAACACCGCTTCCACGCCCTCCCGGTCCAGGTCGAAGAAGGATTTCGTCTCCGCGTCCAGGTCGCCGGGCTCGTAGTACTCCTTGTCGGTGGTGGCACGGGCGTTGTTGCCGCCTGCACCGTTGATGAGGATGTCGCAGGGACCGAAATCCCGGGTGACTTCCTCCCGGCAACGCTCCAGGTCCTCTCTGGACAGGACGTTGCACTGGTAGGCTTTCGCCGTGCCTCCCCCGGCTCGGATTTCCTCCGCAACAACTTCCGCATTAGCAAAGGTGCGGTTGAGCAATGCCACCTTCGCCCCGGCGGCGGCCAGCGCTTTGGCGAACACGCTGCACAGTACCCCGCCCGCGCCGGTGACTACGGCAACCTTGCCGGATAAATCGGTTTTCAGAGGTAAATTCATCGTTTCCCCTCCCTTATGCCTGATAGGTGTTTGCAGTGGTGTCACCACCGTGGCCGGTCCAGTTTGTGTGGAAAAATTGACCTCTGGGGGCGTCCGTACGCTCGTAGGTGTGGGCCCCGAAGTAGTCCCGCTGGGCCTGGAGCAGGTTTGCGGGGAGATTGGCGCTGGTGTAACCATCGAAATAACTCAGCGCGGCAGTGAAAGCCGGCATAGGGATACCTGCGCTGACGGCGTAGGCAGCCACCTCCCGCCATGCGGGAATCAGACTCTTGATAGTCTCCGCAAAATAATCGTCCAGCAACAGATTCTCCAGCTCCGGGTTCTTGTCATAGGCCTCCTTGATCTTGCCCAGGAACACGCTGCGGATGATGCACCCGCCCCGCCACATGAGAGCGATGCCGCCGTAATTCAGATTCCAGCCGTAGGTCTTGGCGGCAGTGCGCATGAGGGTATAGCCCTGGGCGTAGGAGATAATCTTGGATGCGTACAGCGCCTTGCGGATGCTCTCGATGAATGCCGCTTTGTCTCCGGTGAACGCCGGAACACTGCGAGGGAACGCCTTGGCGGCAGTGACGCGCTCGTCCTTCATGGCGGACAGACACCGGGCGAACACCGCCTCGCCAATGAGCGTCAGGGGCACGCCCTCATCCAGAGCGGCTATGCCGGTCCACTTGCCGGTCCCCTTCTGCCCGGCGGTGTCCAGAATGTGCTCCACCACCGTCTCGCCTTTTTCGTCCTGATAACCCAGAATGTCCCGAGTGATCTCGATGAGGTAGCTGTCCAGCTCGGTTTTGTTCCAGTCCGCGAAGATATTGTGCATCTCGGCGCTGGTCAGGCCCAGACCGTCCCGCATGAGCTGGTACGCCTCGCAGATGAGCTGCATGTCGCCGTACTCAATGCCGTTATGGACCATCTTCACGAAATGTCCCGCACCGTTCTCTCCCACCCAGTCGCAGCAGGGAGAGCCGTCCTCCACCTTGGCACAGATGGCCTGGAAGATGGGCTTGACATAGGGCCACGCCGCCGGAGAACCGCCAGGCATCATAGAGGGACCGTTCAGGGCCCCCTCCTCGCCGCCGGATACTCCGCAGCCTACGTACAGCAGGCCCTTGCTCTCCACGTACTCGGTACGGCGGATAGTATCGGGGAAGTGGCTGTTGCCGCCGTCAATAAGGATGTCGCCGGGGTCCAGAATGGGGAGAAGCTGGTCGATAAGAGAATCCACCGCCTGTCCGGCCTTCACCATCATCATGATCTTCCGGGGCTTCTCCAGACTGTCCGCCAGCTCTTGCAGGGAGTATGCGCCGATAATGTTCTTTCCGGCGGCCCGGCCCTCCACGAATTTTTTGACCTTCTCCGTGGTTCGGTTGAACACGGCCACAGTGAAGCCCTTGGACTCCATGTTCATTACCAGATTTTCGCCCATGACGGCAAGGCCCACAAGGCCGATATCCGCTTTTTTCATTGTCATATCCCCCTTTTATCTCTGCACCCGGGCGTTACCCGCGTAAATGTCCCAGATCTGCTTCTCGTCCGCCGGTTCGGCGTAGTCGTTCAAACTGGATGCCGCCAGCACGCCGCTGGCCCAGCCGAATTGCAGGCACTTCTCCGGCTCCCAGCCGTTCAGCACGCCGTACAGTACGCCGCCGGTGAAGCCGTCCCCGCCGCCGATGCGGTCCAGTACTGGGATGGGCCGGGGCTCCTCTACAATCCACTCACCGTCCGCCAGCATCAGCGCGCCCCAGAGGTGTTCGTTGGCGGAGACCACCTGCCGGAGGGTGGTGGCGAAGATTTTCGCGCTGCTGTACTTGGCTTTGACCTCGCTGACCATGCCCTTGAAGCTTTCAATCTTCCCGGCAAGGTCCTTCCCGCCCGCCTCCGGGCCGGTGAAGCCCAGGCACAGCTGGAAGTCCTCCTCATTGCCCACCAAAATGTCGGCGGCGGACGCGATCTGGTGGAACGCCTCCCGCAGTTCGGTCTCCCGGCCCTTCCAGAAGGAGGCACGGTAGTTGAGGTCAAAGCTGACCAGAGTCCCGTATTCCTTGGCCGCTTTTGCCAGGGCCAGACAGCAGGCGGTGGTCTCCGCGCTCATGGCGGCAATGAGGCCGGAAATATGCAGGATGCCCACGCCCTCCTGACCGAAAATCCGGGGGATGTCAAACTCGGAAGCGTTCAGCGTCCGGCCCACTTCTCCCGCCCGGTCGTTCCAGACCCGGGGCCCCCGGAGCCCGAAGCCGCTGTCGGCCACGTTGAACTGGTGGCGGTAACCCCACGGGTCTCCCTGCTCCACCTCTGCACCCTCGTAACGGATGTTCCGGGCGCGAAGCTGGGCTTTGATAAACGCCGCCACGGGACTGTCCTTGACAAACTTGGTCAATGCCAGGCACTCCCGTCCTAGCGAGGACGCCACGTTCAGCACGTTTGTCTCCGCGCTGGTGGATGTCATGATAAAGCGGGTGCTGTTGTGGACCGCCATGCGGTCCTCCGGGGTGATGCGCACGCCCATACTGGTGGGGCAGGCAATGGCATACCGGCAGTTTTCTCTCAGTTTCAGATTCATTTTATTGCCCTCTTTTATAAGTTGAAGTACCGTTTGGCGTTTTTATAGCAGATATCCTCCACCAAACTGCCCAGCAGAGCCGGATCGTTGGGATACTCCCCATTCTCGGCCCAGTCGCCCAGCAGATTGCAGAGAATCCTCCGGAAATACTCATGCCGGGCATAGCTGAGAAAGCTGCGGGAGTCGGTGAGCATCCCGATGAAATTGCCCAGCAGGCCTTGGTTGGCAAGGCTGGTCAGATGCTCCGTCATGCCGGCTTTGTTATCGTTGAACCACCAGGCGCTGCCGTGCTGGAGCTTGCCGGGGATGCCGGGCCCCTGGAAGGACCCGATGAGTGTATCCAAAAAGGCGTTGTCGCCGGGGTTCAGGCTGTAGAGGATAGTCCGGGGCAGGCTGTCCGTTTTCTCCAGTTCATCCAGCAGCTTCGCCAGTGCGCCGCCGCTGTTCGTCAGGGCGATGCAGTCAAAGCCCGTATCCGGCCCTAAGGATGCGAAAGCGCGGGAGTTGGGGTTGCGCAGACAGGAGTAGTGGAGCTGCATCACCATCCCTCGCCGGGCATACTCTCCGGCGCAGTGGAGCAGCAGTTCGGTCTGCCACGCCTCGGCCCCCTCTACGGTGATTTCCCCGCCGGACATAGCATGTTGGAACCCCAGATTCAGTCCGATTTCCGGGAGACGCCGGAAGCTGACGTAGTCCAACCCGTGATCCGCCGCACGACAGCCGTGGCCGGCAAAATAGGCAATGCGATCCGACAGGGCGCGCTTCACATCCTCCACGGTATTGAGAGGATAACCTACAGTCTCTGACAGCTTTTGAATGTACGCCGCAAAGCCTGGTTTGTGGAGCTGCAGCGCCTTGTCCGGGCGGAAGGTGGGGCAAACCTTTACCGGAAAGCTCTCATCTGCCGCCAGCTTCTCGTGCCACTCCAGGCTGTCGCAGGGGTCATCCGTAGTGCCAATCATCTCCACATTGCTGCGGAGAACAAAGCCCCTGGCGGTAAAATCCGGATCATCACGCAATTTTTCATTGCAGAGCTCCCAAACCTCCCGGGCAGTCTCCTCGCACAGAAATCCCTCCCAGCCGAAGTAGTTCTTCAGCTCCAGGTGGCACCAGTGGACCATAGGGTTGCCAATAGCTTTCGGCAGCACCGCCGCAAACCGCCGGAATTTCTCCCAGCCGTCTGCGTCTCCGGTGACATACTTTTCTTCCACACCATTCGCCCGCAGCAACCGCCATTTGTAGTGGTCTCCGCCCAGCCACAGCTGGGCTAAATCCTCAAACCGCCGGTCCTCATAGATCTCCCTCGGGTCAATGTGGCAGTGGTAGTCGATGATGGGCTGCTTCGCCGCATAGTCCCAATACAATGTCCGGGCTATAGACGTGGTCAGCAAAAATTTTTTTGAAAGAAATGGCTTCATGTCCGGTTCCCCTTTTACAGCACCCGCTGATACAGGTACTTGCCTTTAGAAACTTGCTTCACTTCCCCGTCAAACAGCACGATCTCCGCTGCAGCAGGGGTATCAATTTCCAGCGTTATCCTGTCATTCTGCATCTGCCAGGAAACCGTGATCTCCCCAGCGCGGGAGCGGTAGCTGCCGCGGACGCTCCCCAGCCGCGCGTCTGTAAAGGGCCTGATGCGCACCTTGGAAAATCCCGGCTCCATGGGCTGGATGCCCAGAATGTACCGATAGTAAAATTCCCCTACGCTGCCGAAAGCGTAGTGATTGAAAGACACCATGTTGTCATTTCCGCCGGAGGTGGACGTCTCGTTCACCGTACCATCTGGCCGCAGGGCGTCCCAGCGCTCCCAGACGGTGGTCGCTCCCCGCTTCACCTGATACATCCAGCCGGGGCACTCCTCCTGAAGCAGAAGGTCAAAGGCCAGCTCCGCCTCCCCGTTATCCGCCAGCAGCGGAAGGAGGTGTTCGGTGGCGAAGAAGCCGGTTTGCATCCCTTCGGCATGGATTTTCTCCACCAGCTTGGCAAAAACCTTGTCCCAGAGCTCCCCTTTGGGGATAACAAACCGCAGTGCCATGATATATGCGCCCTGGTAATCATCCGCCATCGTGCCGTCGTCTTTGACAAAAGCGGCCAGATATGCCCTGCGGGTCTTCTCCAGCTGCGCCGCGTACCGCTCCGCATCCTCCGTCCTGCCGAACCGCTCCGCAGTCCAGGAAAGGATCCGCAGATCGTTCACAATGAACGCGTTGGATACCGGCCCATTATGCATAGCCATAAAAGCTACGTCCCGTCCCATGGTCAGCCAGTCTCCAAGATTGGGGGCCAGCCACAGACCGGCATCCCCCATCTTTCGGACCTCGCACTCCACGAAGGACTTCATGCTCTCGTACTGCTCCCGGAGATATTTGTCCGTCCCGTACTGCCAGTACAGCATCTCCGGCACGATGGTCACGCAGTTCCCCCAGCCCAGCATGGTCAGAAAGCCGATCCCGGCGGGCCCCTGGGCGGGGATAGTGGGGGCTACATATCCCTCGGAGTTATCCATCTGGCTGTATCGAATATCTTTGAGGAATTTAGCCCAAAATGCCTCGGTATCGAAATTATATGCGCCCGTCAGGGCAAAAACATGACCATCGCCGGTGTAGCCCATGCGTTCATCCCGCTGGGGACAGTCGGTGGGGACCTCCACATAATTTGATTTCTGCCCCCAGACCTGATTCTGGTACAGTTGGTCTACCAGCGCGTTATCACAGGAGAAGCGGCCTGTTCGCTCCATATCGCTGTAAATGGCATAAGCGGTCAGCAGGCCCGGCTGGTAGTCCGTACCGGACACCTCCACATACCGGAAACCCATGTAGGTAAAACGGGGGCGGTACTTCTCCGTGGAGGCACCCTTATGATAGACAATCTCCGCCTTTGCCCTGCGCAGATTGGTGGTGTAAAGCGTCCCGTCTGGGGCCAGTATCTCGCCGTGACGGAGCTTCAGCGTACTGCCGGTCATTTTTGCCGGGTCGATCTCAATGATCCCCGCAAAGTTCTGACCAAAATCAAGGATAGTCACATCCCCCGCTGCGGTGACAGACTGGATGGGGATTTCCTCCTGCACCTTTACTCCGACAACGCTTTCCTCCAGCATCTCCGGTACCGGACCGGTATAAGGGACCGGCTGGATCACCTCGTCCGGCCCGCCGCCGGCATGGCAGATCTCTCCGTCATAGAATCCGGCGTATTCGTAAGGACTGCGTACCGCCGTCACACTTTCATCGTCAGAGCAGAACAGACGCCCGGTCCCATCCGCCATTTCCATTTGCAGCGTCCAGGAGACCGCCGGATGTTCGCCATAGATCTGCACCTTGTTGTCGCAGGTGAACCGTCCGCAGTACCATCCCTGGCCTAAATAGACCCGCAGCAGATTCTCCTCCCGGAGACGGTCCGTCAAGTCATAAACCTGATAGTGCAAATCCTTTGGATAATATGTATAACCGGGCGTGAACAGCAGATCACCGATCTTTTCCCCGTTCCATTCCGCCTCATATACGCCCAGGGCGGTGATGCTCAAAACGGCCCGTTTCACCCCGGCGGCAGGGATACGCTGCTCAAAAACTTCAACCGTCCCCTCCTTGAAGGGCCGGTCAACCATGATAAAATGCGCTCTCAAATCCGACATGCTTTCCCTCCTCAGAAATGCTCGTTCAGGAATTTTGCACTGATCTGGAAGCTCTTTACAGGAGATTTATCCGCCCAGTTCCGGTGGCTCTCCAGTACCACGGCCTCCACGCCAACCTTTTTTGCCTGCCCGGCAAGCTCCTCCAGAGGCATATTTCCCGTCCCCAGTTCCGCGCTGTCGGTTTTCAGAATGGGCGTCATGGCAGGACCGGTGAGCCGCGCGCCCCGGTCGTTGATGTGCCACAGCTTCATCCGTTCACCCAGCCGCTCCATCCACTCCAGCGGATCCGCTCCGCCCTCGGCGAACCAGTAGCTGTCAAATTCAAAATTCACCGCCGCAGGGTCCGTTTCAGCCAGCAGGATGTCATAGCCCCGCTGTGTCGGGTTTACCCGCTGCAATTCACAGTTGTGGTTGTGGTAAAGCAGGGACACCCCCTCTTTCGCCATTGCCTCCCCCGCCTTGTTCAGCCGCGCTGCCAGCTCCCGGACGGCTTTCTCATCGCCGTAGCCGAAGCGGTACATGCCCGTTATGACCGCGTATTTCGTCCCGAACGCTCTGACCTCGGCGGCAACGGCGGCGGGGTCCCGCTCCACGCTGCCCAGATCCGTGTGAAGGCTGACCACCTGTAAGCCGGAGTCCTTCACTATGCTCATCCAGTCCAGGCTGCCGCCCTTGCCCACCGGCATACCGGCGGCTTTGGTCATCAGCCGCACCATGAGTCCCGTGGGGTGGATCATAAATCCGCACAGTTCGATGCCGCCGTATCCGGCGGTTTTCATTTTCTGCAGCGTATCCCGGGCCTGGGCTTCGTTGTTCATTACCGTCCCCAGCATGAATTGCTGTACTGCTTTGACAGCCATTGTCAGCCCTCCACATTTATCAAGAATTCCAAAAGTTGCCGTTCTAACTCTGGTCCCCACCAGTCCCGATAGCCGGCTTTGGTAGGGTGGATATTGTCATACATATACAGCGCTCGCTCGTCTTTGGAAATGTCATTGAACGCATCATCTGTCCAGATATCCAATACGCCGATACCCCATTTTTCTTGAATTTCCAACAACCTTGCCACCATGGCTCCATAAGCCTCATTGTCGAATCGGGCATTGGTATAAAATACTGTAGGACATCCCCATGTTTCCTGTGCGTAACAGATGATGTATTCAATAGCGCCGGTAATCGTTCCTGTATCGAAATCGGACAGTGATTTTCCGGCGCCCAATTCTCCCAGGGGCATTTCTTTGGAAGCGTCATTTGTGGAAAGTTGGCAAACCAGCAAATCAATTTCCTCGGATACGGACACGTTGTTCAGCATCCGCTGGATATACGACCTGGCGCCGTTGTCAACCAGTGTTGTTCCATCTACCGCCTCCTTGATGCTCCGGCAGTCCATTCTGATAGAAAAATATTCTGGCAGGGAGCTGTGAAGGGAGGATGCGCCATTTGTGACAGAGGAACCCAGGAAAAGGACTGTCTTGTTGTTTAAGGGACTCCTCTCCATTCTTTGAAGCTGATCAAAATCATATTTGGCAGCATTGCCGGACATTGCGGCTAATCGTTTCTCGCCTAATGCTTTCATTGGGCCGAAGTTGTACCTCCATCCAATAAATGTCCACTGGATCGCCAGCAGGATGACAACTGCCGGAACAGCGATTTTCAGAATCTTTCCTTTTTTAGCGTTTTTTTCAGTACGGCTCATAACGTGTCAGCCCTCCACTTCAAAAGCTTCGCCCGCTGTCACACCGCCGGGGCCATAGCTGTCTACAGCGATGTAATAGGTCTGCCCGGCGTTGACCATGCTCAGATCCAGTTCCGTGCCGCAGGTCACCTGCCAGCTACTGTACAGCTTCTTCGGCGCAATGCCGTACCGGACGTTATATCCGTCCGCGCCAGCTGCGGGCAGCCAGCTGAGATGGATGTTGAGCCCGTCCCTGCTGCGGCGGGCGATGATCCCGCTTGCCATCTCCGGCGCGTTCCCCTGTGCGGGACTGAACACCCGAAGTCCGCTGACCGCCGGTACGCCCCCGAAGGGAATCGCAAAATCCCGCAGCCGCAGATAACGCGCCTCCAGAGCCTTCTCCGGCATCCAGAACCGGTGGGCCCGGTCGCTGTTCCCGTCCCGGGCATCCAGCAGCGGAAACCAGCTCCCGCCATCCAGGGAACCCTCCAGCAGATATCCGGTTTTCTGCGGCTGGACGAAGATATGGCGCGCGCCGGTCTGGTTGGGGACCATCTGCTCCGCCGGGATATCCTGAGCGGGCATGTTATGATCCGCCAGATTGACCTGGACCGCCGCGATCTGCCGCACCGTACCCAGATCCAGCTGATACCAGGGCGCGGCATCGTCCTCCTTCGCCGCCCACCAGGTGCGGATATTCTCATCCGTACCACGCTCGGGTCCAAAGCCCTCCTGTGCGCTGGAAGCTTTCGCCGCGCAGCGGCAGGACAGCAGATGCAGCCGGGGCGCGGCGGCATCCATATCCGTCCGGATGCCCTCCGGGAGAACGAAGGGATAATCCGCGAAGTGCTGATTGCAGTGCAGCATCCCGTCCTCGTCAAAATCGCAGGGAAACAGACCTACCCGCCGCTCAAAGCTCTCGTTGACGCTGACCCGCATGGTGGAGGCGTGCCACCAGTTGCCATACTTATCCTGAATGGTGCTGCCATGCCCCGCCGAGGTAATGAATCCGCCGGGCTTGGAGGAGAATGGGTTGTGCGCCTGATAGGCAAAGGGCCCCAGAGGCTTATCGGAGACATACACGCCATCGGCATAGACATTGCACTCTGTTCCGGGGGCGGCGTACTGGAGGTAATACTTTCCCTTATGCTTGGTCATAAACGCGCCCTCAATAAAGGGCTTTGTTCCGACATATTGCCGGATGAGCCGTTCCATCTCTGTGACCGGCTCGGAGAGGCTGTTGTTCTCCCCCTTCCGCTCCCAGCCGTGATGGGCCTCATCCTCTCCGAACATGGCCTGACGCTCTCCGACCGGCAGCCTGGTTTTGGGATCGATCTCAATGCCCCAGATGGGCTCCTTGTTGGTGCAGCCCCAGTAGAAATATACCCGTCCATCGTCATCCTCGAATATATCCGGGTCCCAGAAGTCAAAGGGAGTCGTCAGCGGCTGGAAGGGTTCCGTCAGCGGATCGCTGCTGGCGTAGAAGGTGCAGGGCTCCCCCCGCCGGGAGGCGCTGAACACTACCCGTTCGCCGACAGCGCGTACATCCGGGGCATAATCGTAGATGGGTAGCTCCGGGGTCTCCTTGAACTTCCAGTCCGCCAGATCATCGGAGTACCAGAAGCCGCCGGACATGGAGGCGAACAGGTAATAGGTGTCCCTGAACAGCAGCAGCGTAGGGTCCGCCGCCTCCCGCGCCAGGGAATGACCGCCCATAAGGCTGGTGCGGTATTGATAACGGTATTCCAGATCCAGGGGATTGCAGATCCATTTTTCCATGAGGGTTCCTCCTTACTTTGTCTTCCTGATGCCCTGCAAAATGCGGTTGAGCTGTTTGATGCTCTCCTCATCAATATTCCCCGCCTGCTTGAGCAGGCTTACCAGAGTCATACGGCCCATCATCCGCTGGAGGGCGGGATTGTCCTTCACGCTCTCCGCCACATCGCCCCGGCTGGCGGAAGCCTGGGCCATCATGCGGTCAATAATCGCCCCTGCCTCCGGGTCGGAGCGCAGCTCCGCCAAAGTATCAGAGATGGAGAAGCAGCCGGGATCAGTTTCCTGGTCGAACCAGTTGGCCGCCGCGCCAGCCTGCTTGTTGAAGATGTATTCCGGATCCTGCTCCTCCACCTTCCTCACCAGCATGACGCTGCACACCTCCCCGGACCGGGCCTCGACAGAGTGCTCGCCGGTAATGGGCACGCGGAAACGGAATACGGTCCGGCCATCCAGGCTGGCCAGCAGGCGGCCATCCACATAGAGGCTGACCTCCGGCTGATTGGAGTAGACCTTAATCTCCGTCACCGGCTCCGTCCGGTTTACGTAGCGGCTGCCGCACAGATGGACGAAGGGCTCCGTCTTGTTCCAGGCCGCCTTGTAGAGATAGAAGGCGTCCTTTTTCAGTTTCCGGTCAAAGGTGACCAGGCCCTTCTGGTTCTCGCCGTGCTTGCCGCCCTCGTCCCGGCCATCGGCGGCAAAGTCGAACAGGTTCCACACATGGGTAGCCCACAGCCAGGGCCGTTCCTCAATCATTTTCAGGATGTGCTCATGGTAGAGGGTCTGATAGCTCTCGGTGTAGTCTCCCTTCTCCGGGGAGGCGGACTGATACTGGGGGTTGGCGTCCGCACCGTACTCGGAGAAGCCGATGCAGCGGTCGGGATACTTGCCGTGGAATTCATCGAAAAATTCCTCGTTCTGCTCCAGCTCTCCCAGATACCAGCCGAAATACAGGTTGTAGCTGTTCACATCCGGGATATCGAGAATGGGACTGTCCGTCTCCAGCATGAACACATCCGCCATGGTGGTGGGCCGGATCTTATCCATGCGGTGGCACAGCTCGTTGAGCAGCCGGTGATTTTCCAGCAGGTCCTCATCCACCGCGCTGGCGGCGGTGATCTCGTTGGAAAGGCCCCACACGGCGATGGAGGGGTGGTTATAGCACTGGGCCACCAGCTCCTCCATCTGGCTGAGGGTGTTGGCTCTGCCGTTTTTCATGTGCATGGTGATATAGGGTATCTCCGCCCAGACCACGATGCCGTTCTCATCGCAGAGGTCATAAAACTCCTGGGCGTGCTGGTAGTGGGCCAGCCGGAGGGTATTGGCGCCGATCTCCCGGACAATGGCCATGTCCTCCCGGTGCATCTCCATGGTCAGGGCATTGCCCGCGCCCTTCCGGTCCTGATGGCGGCTGACGCCCCGGAGGGGATAGCTGCGTCCGTTGAGCAGAAAGCCCTTCTGCGGGTCGATCTCAAACTTCCGGCAGCCGAACCGGGTGGACACCTGATCCCCGCTGGGCAGCGAAGCGGCAGCCGTGTAGAGATACGGGTCTGCCACGCCGTCCCACAGCCGGACGTTCTCAATGGTAAATACTGCTTGAGCGTGGCCGTCCACAGGGACTGCCACGCTTGATTGCCCCGCTGCGGCGATGGTCACATTTCCCTCGCCCGTCTGCCAGGTCTCCACGATCACCTGGGCGGATTTTGTTTCCAGATCCACCACCGGCGTCACCTTGATCCCAGGCGCGCCGCAATAACTCAAATCAAAATGCGCCTGCGGGACGCAGACGAGCCGTACCTCCCGGTACAGTCCGCCATAGAAGGTGAAATCCGCCTTCTGAGGATACACCCGGTCATTGTCGCTGTTGTCCACGGAAACGGCCAGGATATTTTTCTCCCGCATATGTCCTGTGAGATTCACCCGGAAAGTGGAGTAGCCGCCCTCATGGCGGGCCAGCTTTTCTCCATTAAGATATACCTCCGCTGTCATGGCGGCTCCGGCAAATTCCAGCCAGACCTCGCTGCCATCCTCCAGGGCG
>CAMWTG010000051.1 GCA_947177115.1 uncultured Clostridia bacterium | reverse complement strand
TTCTCATAATTCCTTATTATAGCATAATATCTTTAGTTTGGACACTCCCCGGCGGTCCCGCAGGGAGATCCATTTTGCAGCACACGATCCCCAATGTGGCAGGATCCGTGTAGGGGCGAGCATTGCTCGCCCGTTGTCTGCCGAATAACTGTGATTATCGATAACGCGCAGGGAGCCGGGGCATAGCGGGCGAGCAATGCTCGCCCCTACACAGTCTGTGCTATGGAGCGGATCGTCCGGCTAAAAATCAACCTCCCTGGCAGTCCGGCCCCAACCGGGATAAATCCTCTGTCATATCGGAGGACAACCCCTCATAGAGTAGAAGCAGGAAAATCCACGGGAAGGAATGAGATGAAATGACGGAGGAATACGCCGCCTCCCGCTATGAGGAGGCCTGCGCCCTGCTGCCGGGACGGCTGCGGGCAGCCGCCCTGGCCCTGCCGCTCCACCACAAAGCCCAGATAGAGGAGATCCGCCTCCGGATCGGGAGACAAGCCTATCTCACCCAGCCGGAGGGGGAAACTCCTCTCCCCGGCGCCATGGTGACAAGAAGCGACCTGGAGCAGGTCCTGGACAAGGCCACCGAGTACTCCCGGTACACCGCGGCGGAAACCATCCGCCACGGGTACGTCACCGCCGCCGGAGGCTTCCGGGTGGGCCTGTGCGGCACGGCCCTGCCCAGCGGGGATGTGAACGAGGGCGTCCGGGACGTCTCCTCCCTGGCCATCCGCATTCCCCGGGTGCGGGAGGGCGCGGCCCTGCCGGTGCTGCCAGAGCTGCTGGAGGACGGCAGGCCGGCCAGCGCGCTGATCCTCTCGCCGCCGGGCGGGGGGAAAACCACCCTGCTGCGGGATCTGGTGCGGCTGCTGAGCCAGGGAACGGAGGCATGCCGTCCCTGCCGGGTGGCCCTGGTGGACGAGCGCGGGGAGCTGGCGGCGGTCCACCGGGGACGGCCCCAGCTGGAGGTGGGCTGCCACACCGATGTGATGGACGGCTGTCCCAAGCATCTGGCGGTGCCCATGCTGCTGCGGTCCATGACGCCCCAGGTCATCGCCCTGGACGAGGTGGCCCTTCCGGCGGACGTGGAGGCGGTGTGCGCTGCGGCGGGCTGCGGGGCCGCGCTGCTGGCCACCGTCCATGCCGCATCAACGGCGGAACTGGAGAGCAGGCTGGTGGGGCGGCGGCTGCTGGAATGCGGCGTTTTCAAGCGGATCGTGCTGATCGAGGGCCGCGGCAGCGCCCGGCGAAGCCGGGTGGAGCGGCTGGCATGAAGGCTTTGGGGGCGCTGCTGCTGCTGGGCGGCACGGGCATGTGGTGCCTGATGCGGCGGCGGGAAGGCATGCTGCCGGTGAGAGTGGGACGGGCCCTGCTGGCAGATCTGGCGGTGCTGGCCTATCAGATCCGGGTCCGCAGGACGCCGCTGCCGGAGCTGCTGGAGGACGTTCTGACGGAGGGGCTGGGCGCGGCGTTTTTATGGAAGCCCCTGGCGCAGCGGCTCCAGGAGGAGGGCGCAGCCCTCCCCCGGTGCTGGCGGGAGAGCGTGCAGGCGCTGCCCGCGCCCCTGGGAAAACTGCTTGCGCCCCTGGGGCCCCTGCTGCCGGAGGGCGGCGGAACGCTGGCGGAGGCTGTGGAGGAAACAAGAGAGGAGCTGACCGGGTTTTTGCGGGAGGAGACGGCCCGCCAGGCATCTCAGGGGCGGATCACCGCCGCCCTGAGCCTGGCGGGGGCCAGCCTCGCCATCCTGGTCCTACTGTAAACGATGGATATTGATCTGATTTTTCGAATTGCGGCGATCGGCATCGTAGTGGCGGTGCTCAACCAGCTGCTGGTCCGCTCGGGCCGGGAGGAGCAGGCGCTGATGACCACCCTGGCGGGGCTGGTGGTGGTGATGATGATGCTGGTGCGGGAGATCAGCGACCTGTTCCAGCTGATCAAGACGCTGTTTGGCTTTTAGCCATGGAGCTGCTGAAACTGATGGCCCTGTGCGCCCTGTGCGTCCTGCCTGTGGCGCTGCTGCGGCGGACGGCGCCGGAGCAGGCGCTGCTGCTGACCATCGCCGTCCTGGCGGCGGTCCTGGTCCGGTGCTTCGGGGCGGCGGCGCCGCTGCTGGAGGAGATCGGCGGGCTGTTTGACCGGGCGGGGATCGAGCGGGCGTACCTGTCCGTGCTGCTGCGGACCACGGCGGCGGCCCTGGTGACCCGGTTCTGCGCCGACCTATGCAGGGACGGCGGGTCCCAGGCCCTGGCCTCGGCGGTGGAGACCATCGGAGCGGCGGCAGCCCTGATCATAGCGCTCCCGCTGCTGAAGGCGGTGATCGAGATGCTGCTGGGATTCTTCTGATCCCGCCCTTCCGACCTTCTTATCAAGTCTGCCACAAATCATCCATGGCCGTCCCAAGGACGGCCGGAGAAGGATATGCCAATGAGAAAAGTACTGTTTTTCCTGCTTCTGGCCCTCTGCCTGACGGGCCGGGCCCTGGCGGCGGAGCTGCCGGAGGAATTGGTCCGGGCCGCGCCGGATGCGGCGGCTCTGGTCAGCGGGGACGCCGGCGGCAGCTTCGGCCTTCTACCGGGACTGCGGACTGTTGTCGCGGACGCGCTGGCGGAGTGGAAAAGCGGCGTTCTTGCCGGAGCGCGGGCCGCTGCGGCCATCATGGCCGGCGTTGTTCTCCTGGGCGTAGCGGAGAGCGCCGCCCCGGCGGGGAAGGAGGCCGTTGGCCGCTGCGGCACGGCCGTGGGGGCGCTGTGGATCACTGCTGCGGCGGCGGGAGATCTGAACGCGCTGATCGGCCTGGGACGGGAGACCATCGGGGAGATCGGCCTGCTGAGCAAGGCGCTGCTGCCGGCTTTGGCGGCGGCGGAAGCGGCCTCCGGAGGCATTACCGCTGCAGCGGTGCGGCAGACGGGGGCGGTGTTTTTTGTGAATGTGCTGCTGTCGGTGATCGAGAACCTTCTGCTGCCCATGGTCTATCTCTACATCGGCACAGCCGCCGCCGGGGCGGTCATTGAGGGGGACGTGATGGAAAAGATCGGGGAACTGCTGAAAAAAGCGGTGGGATGGATTCTGAGCGGGCTCCTGCTCCTGTTCACCTCTTACCTCACCATCAGCGGGGCCATCGCCGGGACGGCGGACGCCCAGGCGGTGAAACTGGCGAAGTCCGCCGTATCCGCCGCCGTGCCCGTAGTGGGCGGCATCCTGGCGGACGCGGCGGACAGCGTGCTGGCCGGGGCGGGCCTGCTGCGGGGCATGGTGGGAACGGCGGGGACGCTGGCGGTGCTGGGCATGTGCCTGCTGCCCTTCCTGCGTCTGGGAGGACAGTACCTGCTCTATCAGGGGGCGTCCCTGGTATCCGCCGCGGCGGGGCCCAGAAAGCTGACCCGGCTGGTAGCCATGCTGGGGGACGCTTTTGGCCTGGTGCTGGCGATGACGGGGGCGGCGGCGGTGCTGCTGCTGATCGCGCTGATCTCATCGGTGACGGCGGTAACGCCGGGCTGAGGGGAGGCGCGGGGTGAGAACGTGGCTTTTGGGCATCGTCCTGACCTCCCTGGCCGGGGGGCTGGCCCGGCAGCTGGCCCCCCAGGGAAAGGAGCAGGCGATGGTGCGGCTGGTAAGCGGGCTGCTGCTGGCGCTGGCCATCTTGCGGCCCCTGGCGGGGCAGCGGTGGGAGGACTGGGAGCTGCTGCCGGAGATGCCGGACTTCCAGGCCGGGGAGCAGGCGGCGGCTTATCGGAAAAATCAGCAGGAGGCCCTTTCCGCTATCATAGCGGAGAAAACGCAGGCATATATATGGGACAAAGCAAACCGGCTGGGGCTTGCCTGCCGGGCGGAGGTGACCGTGGAGGCCGGGGACGGGGGCATCCCCCTCCCCAGCGGCGCGGTCCTGTACGGCCCGTACAGTCAGGAACTGGCGCGGTACATTGAGGAGGAGGTGGGGATCCCCGCCGAAAAATTGATCTGGCTGGAGGACGAAAAATGGCAAGAGAGGAAGGAAAGCGAAAGCTGACGGCCCCCCTGGCGGCGCTGGCGAAGTATAAATATGTGCTGCTGGTGGCGGCGCTGGGCGCGCTGCTGCTGCTATGGCCCGGGGGCGGGAAAGAGGCGGACCCCGGCGGAACGGAACCGGCCTCCGCCGGAGACCGGGCGGATCTGGAGCAGACGGAGCGGGCCATGGAGGAGATCCTGGGAAAGATCAGCGGCGTGGGGCGGGTCAGCGTGATGCTGTCCCTCCACAGCGGCGGCGAGCTGGTGCTGGCCCAGGACAGCTCCCTGCGCTACAGCGGGAACGTGCAGTCCCCGGACAGCTATGAGCGCTCCACTCAGCCTGTGACGGACGCGGGAGGCGTGGTGGTCACCCAAGAGAAATACCCCCAGTACCGGGGAGCCCTGGTGGTCTGCGAGGGAGGGGGAAACGATGCGGTTCGGCTGCAGGTGGTGTCGGCGGTGTCCGCCCTGACGGGACTGGGCAGCGACCGGATCGCCGTGGTCAAGTGGCAGGACGCCCCGGCGGACGGCGCCATGGGGCAGGGAGCATGAAATCGATAACATGGAGGAAATGAAACAATGAGAGATCAATGGAAGCGGAACGCCGTGGTGGCAACGGTGCTGCTGTTCGTATGTGCGGCGGTCTATCTCAACTGGCGGTACGCCGGGGATGTGGCCAACGATGCGGCCCCCGCGGGGAACCAGGCGCTGACCAGCGGCCAGCAGGAGAAGGACACCGGCTCGGAGGAGGAGAAGAACGGCGGCACAACGACAAAGGTCCTGGGAGACGCAGCGTTGGTAGGCGGCGTGCCCACCACGCTGGACGACAGCACGGCGGACAGCGCCGCCGCGCCCGGCAGCAGCTACTTTGACACCGCCCGGCTCAGCCGCCAGCAGTCCCGGGACAACGCCCTGAGCCTGCTGCGGGAGGCATCGGGACAGGACAACGTGGAACAGAGCGCTCTGGACGATGCCAACCGGGCCATCCAGACCCTGGCGGGCTACACCATGCTGGAGGGACAGATCGAGAACCTGGTGATCGCCAAGGGCTACGCCGACTGCGTGGCCTTCATGGGGGAGAACAGCATCAGCGTAGTGGTCTCCGCCGCCGAGGACGGACTGCAGACGGAGGACGTGGCGAAGATCACCGACATCGTACTCAGCGAGACGGAATATACCGCCGGTCAGATCAAGATCATGGAGGCGGAGTGAGCGGGGCGGGGCCTTTCGGCCCCGCCGGTTTTTTGCTTTGCCTGCCGGACGCCGCCGGTTTGACAACCCCTTTCCAAGATGATACAATACCGGCAAACCCGCAGAAAATCACGCGGGTATTGTATGGAGAGGAGCAGGCATATGGAACTGATGAAACGAAAAGACGTCCCGGCGGAACTGACCTGGGACCTGACGGCGATCTATGACAGCGAGGAGAAGTGGCGGGCCGATGTGGAGAAGGTCCGCCTGCTGGCGGAGGAGATCGAGCGGGACTACAAGGGCAGGCTGACCACGGCAGAGGCCCTTCAGGCATGCCTGGACAAATACCGGGCATGGGAAGAGCTGATGATCCTAACGGCGAACTACTGCAGCCTGGCCGCTTCCGTGGACTACGGAGACGCCGCCCTGCAGGAGCGCAATGACGCATACGGCCGCCTGGATGCCCAGATGGCCAGCCGCCTGAGCTTCATCGACAGCGAGATCATCGCACAGGACGAGGCCCTGCTGCAGGAGGCTATTGCCCAGGGCGGGCCCAATCAGCCCTATCTGGCCGATCTGCTGCGGCAGAAGCCCTACCAGCTCCAGCCGGAGACCGAGCGTGTCCTGACCGCTCTGCGTCCCGCCATCAATGCCCCCTATCAGATCTACAACATGGCTAAGCTGGCGGATATGAAGTTCCCCTCCTTCCGGGCGGAGGGAGAGGAGCACCCCCTGGGCTACTCCCTCTATGAGGACAAATACGAGTACGACCCCCGCACCGAGGTGCGCCGGGAGGCATACAAGGCGTTCTACGGAAAGCTCCGGGAGTATGAGAACGTCACCGCCGCCGCTTACCAGGCCAACGTGCAGGCGGAAAAGACCATCGCGGACCAGCGGGGGTACAAGTCTGTGTTCGACTATCTGCTCTTCTGGCAGAAGGTGGACCGGAGCATGTACGACCGTCAGATCGACCTTATTATGGAAAAGCTGGCTCCCCACATGCGCAGATACGCCGGGCTGCTGCAGAAGATCCACGGCCTGGACAAGATGACCTACGCCGATTTGAAGCTGCCGGTGGACCCGGGCTACGTGCCCCCGGTGACCATTGAGGAGTCCCGGAACTATATTGTCGAGGGCCTTTCCGTCATGGGGGAGGACTATCAGGAGATGATCCGCGCCGCCTACCGGGAGCGCTGGGTGGACTTCGCCCAGAACCAGGGGAAATCCACCGGCGGCTTCTGCGCCAGCCCCTATGGGCGCCACTCCTACATCCTCCTGACCTGGCAGGGGCAGATGAGCGATGTGTTCACCCTGGCCCACGAGCTGGGCCACGCGGGGCATTTCAAACGGTGCAACGAGGCCCAATCCGTTTTTGGGACCAACGTCTCCACCTATTTCGTGGAGGCCCCCTCCACCATGAACGAGCTGCTGCTGGCCCACTACCTGCTGAAAACCAACCCGGACAAGCGGTTCCGCCGGTGGGTGCTCAGCAATATGGTGGGAAACACCTACTACCACAACTTCGTCACCCACCTGCTGGAGGCGGCCTATCAGCGGGAGGTCTACAAAATCGTGGACGCCGGAGGCGGCGTGCAGGCGGAAACCCTGGACCGGATCATGAGGGAGACGCTGGAGAAGTTCTGGGGAGACGCCGTGGAGCTGACGGAGGGCGCGGAGCTGACCTGGATGCGCCAGCCCCACTACTACATGGGCCTGTACTCCTACACTTACAGCGCCGGCCTCACGGTCGCCACCCAGGCCTGCAAGCGGATCGAGCGCGAGGGCCGGAGCGCCGTGGAGGACTGGAAGAAGGTCCTGGCCGCAGGCGGCACGAAAACGCCCCTGGAGCTGGCCCGGATGGCCGGGGTGGACATCTCCACCGATGCGCCCCTGCTGGATACCATCGAAACTATCGGCGGCTATATCGA
The DNA here is from genome assembly GCA_947177115.1 of uncultured Clostridia bacterium. Taxonomy (GTDB): domain Bacteria; phylum Bacillota; class Clostridia; order Oscillospirales; family Oscillospiraceae; genus Pelethomonas. Next base: position 5,612 of record CAMWTG010000051.1, on the reverse strand, counting down.
TGAGATCTGCCGCCTGACGGAGGAACTGATGTAAGCGGGAACACGGAACGCAATAAAGGAGCGGGCAGATAGAATAAAGTCTGATATTACACTGCCCATGAAATCACCTCGAAATGAAATATTGTTGAAATCTGTATAGCAAGAGAACATAGCAATTTCAACCAATCGCAGAATAAGAAGCTGTATTCACAGGCATTGAGCACCGTCTATGAATACAGCTTCTAAATTCCTTCCGCTCCTCTTGCGGGCCCATTGTGCCTCCCTCGCCCGATGCTTACCTTTTCAGCGGACGCACCGGCAAAGCTATGGTATCCTAGAAGCTCACCGGCAGAAACGCCGCCGCTGCGGCCAGCACCACCGCTGGGAGCAGATTCGCCACCCGGACCTTCTTTCCGAACACCAGATTCACGCCCACGCAGAAGATCAGCACGGACCCGATCAGGGACAGATTGGACAGCGCGGCATCCGTCATCACCGGCTTGATGAACTGCGCCAGCGCCGTGACGCCCCCCTGAAGCGCCGCCACGGGAATGGCGGAAAAGATACAGCCCTTTCCCATGGAGCAGGTCATGACCATAATGATGATAAAATCCAGAATGGCTTTGGTCGCCAGAATGGAGTGATCCCCCATAAGGCCGTCCTGAATGGCCCCCACGATGGCCATTGCGCCGATGCAGACCGTCAGGGATGCGGTGACGAAGCCGTCCACGAACCCCTTGTCCCTGGCGTTCCCGGTCTTGACCTTCAGCCAGCCGCCGAAGCGCTCAAAGAGGCCCTCGATATTGATGCTCTCCCCGATCAGCGCGCCAAGAGCCAGGCAGAGGGTGATCAGCATCCCCCTGCCGCTGGCAACGGAGCTCCCTTCCACCGTCAGCATCTCCTCCATCGCACCGCCAATGCCAATAAACAGCACGCTGACACCGCAGACGGTGCTCAGCGCATCCTGGCACCGCCGGGGGATCAGCCTGCCGGAGAGAAGCCCGGCCAGCCCTCCCAGAACAATGCCCAGCGCGTTGATGATGGTCCCCAGACCCACCATATCAAATACCCCCTTATCGCAAAAATGCTGCTGAAGATCAGACGATCTCCAGCAGCGTCATTCTGTTCAAAAATATTACTGGTCGCAGCCGAAGTCGGCCTTGTATGCCTCCGCCAGCTTGTCGGGCCAGTCGCTGACGGGCTCCAGCACGCCGGTAAAGAACCGCAGGGTCTTGGGCTCGTGGACGAACCGCAGGCCGCCGATGAGGTGCCGGTGGTCATACAGCCACTTGACGCGGTCGATAACGTACTCCGTCTGGGACAGGGTGAACACCCGGCGGGGGAAAGCCAGACGGACCAGCTCCATGGACGCCATCCGCTCGCTGCCATCGGCGTTGCGCTCCTCGGAGAGGGTGCCCCGCTCCATGCCCCGGATACCGCCGCAGATGTACAGGGCGCAGACCAGCGCCCCGGCGGGGTACTGCTCCTGGGGAATATGGCTGACGAACTCGCCGGCGTCCAGGTGGGCGCCCAAGCCGCCGCCGGGGGTGATGACGGGGACGCCGTAATCGTCCAGCGCCTTGACGCAGTAGCCCACGAACTGGGGGCCCTGGGAGATGATGTTCATATCCATGCTCTCGTCAAAGCCCACGGTCATGGCCTCGATCTCCCGGACGGACATGCCGCCGTAGGTGAGGAACCCCTCGAACATGGGGATCAGGTCCTCCATGGAGTAGTACAGCTCCCGGTCCCGGACCAGGATCACGCCGCCCCGGGCAAAGCCGAACTTCCGGGCGGAGAAGTAGATGATGTCGAAGAGATCCGCCACCATCCGGGTGATCTCCCGGACGGTCTTGTCCTTCATGCCCTCTTCCCGGGTCTTCATAAAGTACAGGTTGTCCTGGAGCAGGGAGGCGTCCAGCACGGCGAGGATGCCGTATTTCTTGCAGATGGCTGTGGCCGCCTTCATGTTCTCGTAGGAGATGGGCTGGCCGCCAATGAGGTTAGTGCCCGCCTCCAGGCGGACGAAGGGGATGTTCTCCGGCGTCTCCTTCAGGATGCACGCCTCCAGCTTCTCCAGGTCGATGTTGCCCTTGAAGGGCAGGCTGCTCTTGCTGACCAGGCCCTCGTCCTTCACCAGCTCCTCCACGCGGCCGCCCACCCGGGTGATGTGGGCCTTGGCGGTGGTGAAGTGGTAGTTCATGATGACGCAGTTGCCGGGTTTGACGAACCGGGTGGCCAGAATGTTCTCACAGGCGCGTCCCTGGTGGGCGGGCAGGCAATAGGGGATGCCGAAGATCTCCTCCAGCTTCCGCTGCATCCGGAAGTAGCTCTCACTGCCGGCGTAGGCATCATCGGCCCGGAGCATGGCGGACTCCATGTTGTCGCTCATGGCATTGACGCCGGAGTCGGTCAGCATATCCAGGAAGATGTCGCTGTTGTGGAGCTGGAAGGTGTTATAGCCGGAGTCCTTGATCTTTTGCAGCCTCTCATCGGTAGGCAGCAGCGTCAGCTTCTGGACGATGCGCACCTTGTGCATCTCCAGAGGAATGGGGTCATGTTTGTAAAAGGTAATCTGTGGCATTTCTCGCAATCTCCTCTATCATTTCATGCATTTTCCATGCATTTTGCAGCAGCGGCGGGCATACCGCCACTCTATCATTGATACTTTAACACTTTGAATACAAAAAGTAAATATCCAGAATAGCCAGCATCCGCGTCATTTCGCGGAATTTCTCGGTGGTATTCACCAAAGCAGGCGTGATTTCTGGACATTTTTCGAATTTCTTCCGGACCGGTCTTGACTTTTTCCCGGTTTCGTGTCAAGTTAGTGATAGAAAAAAACGTTGTTGAGGGGGAGACAGGATGGAAAAGGTATCCAACTATGCCGTACAGCGCGAACAGTGGCGGCAGCGGTTCCTCGCCATGGATCAGGAGGCGCTGTGCCGGAAACTGCCGGAGCTGGAGGCGGCGGGGGATCAGCTGCGGCTCTGGCACTTCGGAAAGCAGTTTGCGGTGGGCCGGACCGATGGGGTGATCCGCTGCCTGACGGACGATGGGGCGGTCAATTATAATGAGACCATGAACATTTACACCCTGTTCCACTACTGCGTGCCGGGGACCCGGCTGACGGGCAATTGGCTGCCCTTCCGGGACCTGCGCCACGCCTCCCCTTTCGCCGCCGCCTTTCAGAGGGGCATCGTCCAGCCCCTGGCGGAGACCTTCTCCGGTCATGAGGACCTGCTGCCCGGAGCGGCGGAGAAGCTGCGGGGCGTGGGACTGGGCGCCAACGGCTATCAGCTGCCGGCCTTTGCCTGCATCCCCATGCGGCTGTACTTCTGGGACGGAGACGATGAGTTCGCGGCCCAGGCCAATCTGCTCTTTGACGAGAGCGCCGTGGACTTCATCCACGTGGAGAGCATCGTCACCATCGCCTCCGAGGGCATCCGCCAATTGGCGGACGCCGCCGGGCTGCCGCTTGGAGGCAAGGCGTTCTGACCGAACAGGGGGCGTATGCTCACACCCTCCCCGCCAGGAATTCCACCAGCATTTTCACGAACAGCATCCCCAGGACCACGAAGATCATGCCCTTGATCCGCTTCCCGCCGCCGCGGATGGCGTACCGGGCCCCGCAGTAATTGCCCAGCATGTTGCATACCGCCGCAGGGACCACCAGCGCCCACATCACCGTCCCGCCGAGGATGAAGGACACCGCCGCCGCGATATTGGAGGCCAGATTGCCCACCTTGGAGCAGCCGGAGGCGGTCACCATGTCCATATGCAAAACAGCGGTAAAGGCCATGATCATAAACGTGCCGGTGCCGGGGCCCACCATGCCGTCATAGCAGCCGATGAGCAGGCCGATGCCCAGGCTGACGCCCATCTCCACCGGCCGGGTATAGGGTATCTCCCCTGTCTCCTGGCCGAAATCCTTCTTGACCACCAGAAACACCGCCACCACCGGCAGCGCGACCAGCATCAATCCCTTCAGCAGCTCCTCGCTGAGCAGCTTGGCGATCTCCGCGCCGATGTACCCGCCCGCCAGGGCCCCCAGGGCGGCGCAGAGGGCCGCGTGGACCCGGATCCTCCCGCTGCGGAAGAACTTGAATGACGCGGTGGCGGTGCCGCAGGCGTTGACCACCTTATTGGTCCCGGCGGCGAAATGGACGGGCACCCCCGCCATCATATAGGCCGGCAGGGTGATCAGTCCCCCGCCTCCGGCCACGCTGTCCACAAAGCCGCCCAGAAAGATCAAGGGGCAGACGATCAGCAGCATTTTTACAAGTTCCGGCATAATATATTTTCCTCCCGCTGTTTTCTGGCTAGGATTATATCACAGCGGCAGGGGAAAGCGCAATCCAAATCAGCAAATCCACCGTACTATTACTTCCGAATTTTTCATTCGGAAATAAGACATAGATCGAGGGGGAAACAGAGTATGGATCTTTGTAATATACAGGAAGTCAAGGCCCTGCTGGGCCGTCACGGCTTCCGCTTTTCCAAATCCATGGGACAGAATTTTCTCATTGCCGGCTGGGTGCCCCGGGACATCGCCGCCGCCGGCGGCGGGGACGGGACCTGCGGCGTGCTGGAGATCGGCCCCGGCATCGGCTGTCTGACCCGTGAGCTGTGCAGACAGGCCGCCAAGGTGGTGTCCGTGGAGCTGGACCCCGCCTTGCCGCCAGTGCTGGCGGAGACCATGGCCGGGGCGGAGAATTTCACGCTGATCCCCGGAGACATCCTGAAGCTGGACATCCCCCGGCTGGTGGATGAACACTTTCAGGGGCTGACGCCGCTGGTCTGCGCCAACCTGCCCTATAACGTGGCCTCGCCCATCCTGGGGGCGCTGGTGGAGGCGAAGCGGTTCGAAGCCATTACGGTGATGGTCCAGCGGGAGGTGGCCCTGCGTCTGGCGGCGCGGCCGGGGACGGGGGATTACGGGGCCCTGTCGGTATACATGCAGTACCACACCCAGCCGGAGATTTTGTTTGATGTGCCGCCGGCCTGTTTCCTGCCCGCGCCGAAGGTGACCTCCTCCGTGATCCGCTGCCGGGTGCGGCGGGAGCCGGCGGTATCCGCCGCCTGCGGAGAGGCGTTCTTCTTCCGGACGGTGAAGGGGGCCTTCGCCCTGCGGAGAAAGACGCTGTGCAACTCCCTGTGCACGGTCTTCGGCTCCCGGCTGGGGAAGGAAGGCGTGGCCGCGGCCATCGCCCGGTGCGGACTGTCCCCCACCGTGCGGGGGGAGGCGCTGGGACTGGAGGAATTCGCTCTGCTGGCGGACAGCCTGTATGAAGCGGTCCGGCGGTCCGGAGAGGATGGGAAAGATGCTGCAAATTGAAGGGATCAAATTGGAATTACACGAGGACGAGAGCCTCCTGGTGCGGAAAGCGGCGGCGGTCCTGCGCGTACCGCCCGGAGAGATCACGGCCCTGCGTGTCCTGCGCAGGGCCATCGATGCCCGGGAGGGCGTACGGTTTGTCTACACCCTGCGCCTTTCGGTGAAGGGGGAGAGCGCCGTCCTGCGGCGGTGCAGGAACCGGAACGTCTCCCCCGTCCATGAAACGCCCTACCGGCTCCCCGCAGCCGTCCGGCCGCCGGAGGTCCCGCCGGTGGTGGTGGGCGCGGGGCCGGGA